>JAZSQX010000166.1:0-9097 GCA_045538235.1 Eubacteriales bacterium | reverse complement strand
ACCTGCTGTCATTGCAAGACGGATATCGGAGTCGATGTTGGTCTTACATACAGCGAGTTCAGCTGCATGACGGAGCTGTTCTTCCGGAATACCTACTGCGTCCGGGAGCTTGCCGCCGATGGAGTTGATTTCCTGAACGTATTCCTGGGGAACGGAGGACGCGCCGTGGAGTACGATCGGGAATCCGGGGATCTTCTTCATGATTTCTTCCAGAATGTCGAAGCGGAGCGGCGGGGGAACGAGGATGCCCTTTTCGTTCCGGGTGCACTGTTCGGGCTTGAACTTGTAAGCGCCGTGGCTGGTACCGATCGCGATGGCAAGGGAGTCAACGCCGGTACGGGATACGAATTCTTCCACCTCGGAGGGCTGGGTGTAGGAGGAATCCTCCGCGGATACGTTTACGTCGTCTTCCACGCCTGCCAGTCTGCCCAGTTCGCCTTCTACGGTAACACCGCGATCGTGTGCGTAGTCAACCACCTTCTTGGTGAGGGCGATGTTGTCCTCGAAGGAGTGGTGGGAGCCGTCGATCATAACGCTGGTGAAGCCGCCGTCAATGCACGCCTTGCAGATTTCGAAGTCTGCGCCGTGATCCAGGTGGAGTGCCAGGTCAATACCGGAGTCTGCAATCGCAGCCTTCGCCAGAGCCATCAGGTATTCCTGCTTTGCGTACTTTCTCGCGCCGGCAGAAACCTGAAGAACCACGGGGGACTTCGCTTCTGCAGCGGCTTCCGTGATCGCCTGGATGATCTCCATGTTATTGATGTTGAATGCGCCGATGGCGTAGCCGCCTTCGTAAGCCTTCTTGAACATTTCTTTTGTGTTGACAAGTGCCATAGATTGAATCTCCTGTTCTATAATTGAAATGAACGTTATCACCTTATTATTGTAACGCAAAGCGCGCAAAAAATCAATACGAATTGCGAAAAACATGAAAATTTTTCTTGATTTCTCCCGATTCCGCCCCATTTTTCACGATCGGGAGAAAAAAAGCGGAAAATTCTTTCATTTTGGTATTGCATTTCTCTTTCTCTTGTGGTAAAATAGTAAGGCTAAATTCATGAGACCGTCTTTTTTTGCGGTCATTCATACAGTAATTACGGAGGCAAACCCAATGGAAATTGCTATTGGAATCATTCTTATCATCGCTTCTCTGTTCCTCATTGTCGCTGTTCTGATGCAGTCCGGCAAGAACCACAACCTCTCCGGCACCATCGCAGGCGGCGCAGAGTCCTTCTTTGGCAAGGCTAAGGCGTCCACCATGGATAAGAAGCTTTCGAAGCTCACCACCGGTGTAGCGATCGTTTTCGTGATTCTCGTTCTCGTATCCTACCTGATGCAGGACACCGTGGATTACAGCAGCCTGATTTCCGCTGGCAACAACGCAGGCGTAACGGACGTGGACGAACATGATCACGAAGCAGATGCAGCTGGTGAGACCGAAGCAGAGGCGGCTGGTGAAACCGAAGCAGAGGCAGCCGGTGAAACCGAAGCAGACGCAGCTGGTGAGACCGAAGCAGACGCAGCTGGTGAGACCGAAGCAGACGCAGCTGGTGAGACCGAAGCAGACGCAGCTGGCGAAACCGAAGGCGAAAGCGAAGCAGCAGAATAATTCGTAAAACCAATTCTAAGAGGGCGGAGCCGATGTGTTCCGCTTTTTTGCTGTCTGTTTTCCCCCGGAGGAATACTCCGGACAAAAAACACCCATACTGACAAAGACAACATCATAAGGAGATTTTCATTGCCAAGAAGAAGTAAAATCAAGCGCGAAAAGGCCATTGCCCGCGCGATGGGAAATAAAAAACGGGGTGCCGCTTCCCCGAAAAAACGGAATCACTCGCACCACGGAGACCGCAGCGGCAGAAAGCGCTCCTCCGGATTCTCTCCGTCCGCCGTCCTCACGGGAACCTTCTCCTACAGTGGACGGGGGTTTGGTTTCTGCGTGCCGGATGAAGGATTCGGTCTCCCGGACGTGTTCATTCCGCCCCGGAAGACTCTCGGTGCCATGACGGGGGACACGGTGCGCTTTGTCCTCTCCCCCGGCACGTCGAAGGAAAAGCCCGAGGGGGAAGTTCTCAGCGTGGAGCCCTCCTGCACTTCCCTCATCGGAACGCTCCACATCCGGAATTCCTACGCCTGTCTCGTCCCCGACAGCAAGCGCTACGGGGTGATGGTGTACGTTCCCGTGGGCGACTGTGACACCGCCGGCGCAAAGGATGGGGACAAGGTGGAGGTAGTCCCCCACGACGAGCCCGCCTTCACCCGCACCCGTTCCATCACCATCCGTTCCCGGGAAGAAATGCCCTATTTTGACACCGAGGGCAGGATTGCCACCGTCTTCGGAAGCAGTCTGAGCCGGGATGCCAACTATTCCGCCATTCTCTATTCCTCCGGGATTCCCACGGAGTTTCCCGAAGCCGTGTTCCGTCACGCAGACAGCGTCGCGGCGGAAGTACTCATTCCAGACGGACGGCGGGATCTGCGGAATTCCCTCATTCTCACCATCGATGGCGCGGGAGCGAAAGATTTGGACGATGCCATCTCCCTCACCGCCACCGATGACGGCTACGTACTGGGGGTGCACATTGCCGACGTGTCCCATTACGTCCGTCCGGGCACTCCCACGGAACAGGAAGCCCGAAATCGCGGCACCAGCGTGTACTTCACCGACAAGGTAGTCCCCATGCTCCCCGAGGTGCTGTCCAACGGCGCCTGCTCTCTCAATGCCGGGGAGGACAAGTACGCCCTCTCCGCGGAAATCACCCTCGACAAAACCGGCCGCCGACTGGGAACTCGGATTTATAAATCCATCCTCCGGAGCACGGTACGGGGTGTTTACAGCGAAGTGAACGATCTCTTCGAGCAGGGAGACGCCAGCCCCTATCGGGAAAAATACGCCTCCGTCCTGCCCATGCTCCAGGAGATGCGCACCCTGTACGAGCGGCTGGCAGATAACGCCAAAGTGCGGGGCGTAATGGAACTGGAAGACAGCGAAGCCGTGATTGTCCTGAATGACGAAGGGCACCCCATCGACGTGGTACGCCGGGAACGGGGCATCGGGGAAAAGCTCATTGAGCAGTTCATGCTCCAGGCGAACATGGGGGTAGCGGAAACCCTCCACTCCCTCGCCCTTCCCTGCCTCTACCGGATTCACGAAAAGCCCGACGGGGAAAAGCTCCGGGATTTCGCCCTGTTCGTTCACAATCTGGATCTGGATGCCCGTGGACTCACCCAGGCGGATCCCGCTTCGGAAACGGCGGACAGCCTGATTCAACGCCTTTCCGCCATTCTTCGGGATGCGGACGAGCGGGGCATCGGGGGCATCGTCTCCTCCGTCCTGCTGCGGAGTATGATGAAGGCGAAATATCAATCGGTGTGTCTGCCTCACTTCGGACTGGGAGCGGATCGGTACTGCCACTTCACCTCCCCCATCCGCCGCTATCCCGATCTCTTCGTCCACAGCGTCATCACCGCGGTGCTGGAAAAGACGGGACTTCCGGAACTGACCGCCGCTTCCCCCGTGGATGTCTCCGCCGCTGCTTCCTTTGCCGAAGTGGCGGAAAGCGCGGGAATCCGCTCCACGGACTGCGAAATCCGCGCCATGAACGCCGAGCGGGAGATTGAGGATCTGTACATGACCCTCTATATGTCCGACAAAATCGGGGAGTCCTTCTCCGTCACCGTCACCTCCGTCATTCGGAGCGGGATGTTCGTCCGGTGCGAGAATCTGGTGGAAGGATTTTTGCCCGCCGCCTGCTATCCCGGCGCGAAGATCAACGAAGAGCGGATGACCATGGTGGTGGGAGAGCAAGTCTTCACCCTCGGCACGCCCCTCACCGTCCGCCTCGCCGAAGCCGACGTCTCCACGGGACGGATCACCTTTGAGCCGGAGAATCGTTGAGGTGAAAAATGCGGGAAAACTTTTTCGAGAAAAGTCTTCCCGGAGTTACGCGGAGGGTTACTCACCCCCTTCCAAAAGCTTTGCAGCAAAAAAACAAAAACAAGGTGCTGTGCGAATCCGGACCCGGGTTCACGCGGCACCTTGCTGTTTTCTCACTTATTCTTCGTCGTCGGCTTCCTTTTCGAAATCTTCTTTCGATACGCCGCAGAGGGGACATTCAAAATCGTCCGGAAGATCCTCCCATAAGGTTCCCGCTTCGATTCCGTTGTCGGGATCGCCCACCGCTTCGTCATAAACGTACCCGCAGATCGTGCATACATACTTCATTCGCCAGCACCTCCGTTTCTGAAATGGATCGGCTAATATTATAGCAAATCCTCTGTCACTTTGCAAGAGCAAATTTCCCAAATCTTCCCGCCGGCTTTTGTACAGTTTTGCCGAAGATCTGCCCATTTCTCAAAACCGCATTCCCTGCCAGCTTCCTCGACGGTACAGCTCCTTGTCGATCTCGTTGGCAACCTCCGTCTTCCGCCTGCTCCAGAGCGGGGCTAAAAGTTCCTCCGCCATGCCGTCCCCCGTGACTCTGCCGATGACGGTCGTCGGTGGAAGCCGTTCCAACTGATCGCAGGTGATTCGCACATAGTCTTCCCGTTCCATGGGACAATATGCACCGGATTCATACATCGTCCCCAATCCCGTCCCTCGGAGTACGTGGAGCAAATGAATTTTCACCAGATCCGGTTCCAGTGCCGCGGTGTCTTCCGCCGTGCGGAGCATTTCCGCTGCTCCTTCCCCCGGCAGTCCGTTGATCAGGTGTACCCCAATGAGGAATCGCTTCATGGGGAGCCCCTCCCGCTCCTCTGCCGGGTACGCTCCGTTGATATCCTCCGCCAGCCGCCGCAGCCGTTCATAGCCCTCCCGGAACTGGGCGAAGGTGTGGCATCGGTTGATCCGTTCCGCTGTGCCGTCGTCCGAGGTCTGCAGCCCCAGCTCCACCGTCACGGGAATCCGGTGTGCCAGCTCCCGGAGCACGGCAAGGGCATCGTCTCCCAGACAGTCCCCCCTTGTCGCCACGTCCACCATCACCGCGCCTTCCCATGCCGCCGCATCCAAAAACGCCCGGCGCAGTCGGCTGAGGTCGCCATAGGTGTTGGTGTTCGCCTGAAAATAGGGGATGAATCCCACAGGCTTCCACTTGCGGCACGCCGTTTCGATCCCGTGGCGCATCTGCTCTTCCAGCGTGATACCCACGGCACTGCGGCTCCCGTTTTTGCAGTAGAGGCAGCCCCCCACCCCGCGGCTTCCGTCCAGATTGGGACAGGTGCATCCCGCGTCCAGCGCCACTTTTGCCGTCTTTCCCCCGTACCGCAGCTTCATGTACCGGTCGTAGGTCAGGTACCGTTTATTGGAATCGGAATAGGGATAGGGATTCGTATCTTTCTGTGCCATAATGCCTCCTGGGGACTGTTTTCGAAAATCTGTTATCCTCATTATAGCACAGATATGGCGAAAGAGTAAAACAAATCCAGAAATATTTTGAAAATTTATTTTGTGCTATTGTTTTTTTGACAAAAATGCTCTATAATAATATGGTATCGGTATCGCCGGAAATCGATTCCCGGCAATTCACAGTATCGGTATCAGAAAAGGACAGAAAAAACTATGTTACGTCTTTCGAATATTACTTACTCCGTCCCTGCCGCTGACACCGGTCTCGGACGAAATAAAATACTCGATGATATCTCCCTCACCATCGAGGACGGGAGCTACATCGTCATCACCGGTCCCAACGGCGGCGGCAAGACCACGCTCGCCAAAGCCATCATGGGTATCGTCAAGCCCGACGCAGGCAAAATCACCCTGGACGGCATGGATATTACGGGTCTCGGTGTCACCGAACGGGCGGAGGCCGGCATCGCGTACGGATTCCAGCAGCCCCCCCGCTTCAAAGGACTGACCGTGCGGGATCTGCTCACCATCGCCGCAAAACGAAAGCTCAAGCGCGCCGACTGCTGTCATTATCTGACGAAGGTTGGGCTCTGCGCCGAGGAATACGTGGATCGAGAAGTGGACTCCTCCCTCTCCGGGGGCGAAGTGAAGCGAATCGAAATCGCCACCGTTCTGGCGAAAGGCTCCGGCGTCATGATCTTCGACGAGCCGGAAGCGGGCATCGACCTGTGGAGCTTCCACCGTCTCACCAAGACATTCCGGGAGCTTCACGAATCCACGAGCTGCACGCTGATCATCATCTCCCATCAGGAGCGGATCATCAATCAGGCAGATGAGGTGCTTCTCATTGCCGACGGCAAACTGGCAAAACGCGGCAAGCCGGAAGACATCCTCCCCTCCATCGATGCGGTTTACGACAAGCCCTGTCTCACGGAATGACGGAAAAGGAGGTACGACTATGGAAATGAATCCGGATATCCGCAAGGATCTTCTTTCGAAAATTGCCGATCTCCACGGTACCCCCCAGGGCGCTTACAACATCCGCGAAAACGGCGGACTCAGCGAACGGAAAAACACCGACGAGATCACCATCGAAACCAAAACCGACAAGCCCGGCATCGACATCATCGTCAAGCCCGGCACCAAAAACAAGAGTGTCCACATTCCCGTGCTCATCACCCAGACGGGCATCAAGGAAATGGTATACAACGACTTCTTCATCGGCGAAGACTGCGACGTACTCATCGTGGCAGGCTGCGGCATTCACAATTCCGGCGAAGAAGCCTCCGCCCACGACGGCATTCACGCCTTCAAGATCGGCAAAAACTCCCGGGTGCGCTACATCGAAAAACACTACGGAGCAGGCGGCGGATCGGGCGAGCGCATCATGAATCCCGAAATGACGGCGGATCTGGAAGAGGGCGCTACCCTGGAAATCGAATCCGTCCAGATCGGCGGCATCGATTCCACCATCCGCAAGACCGTCATCAACGCCGCATCCGACTGCGAAATTCTTCTCTCCGAGCGGATCATGTCCGACGGACACCAGAAGGTGGTCAGCGATACGGAAATTGTATTGAACGGCACCGGATCCAAGGCGCGGATCAATTCCCGCTCCGTGGCAAAGGGAAATTCGGAGCAGATCTTCTACCCCAAGCTCACCGGAAACGGCGACTGCTTCGGTCACGTACAGTGCGACTCCATCATCATGGATGACGCCAAAATCAGCTCCATTCCCGCCATCAACGCCAATTCCGTGGATGCCCGTCTCATTCACGAGGCCGCCATCGGAAAAATCGCCGGGGATCAGATTCTCAAGCTCATGATCCTGGGTCTCACCGCAGAAGAAGCAGAAGAAAAAATTCTGAGCGGTCTGCTGAAATAATTTTTGAAATCAACGAAATCTTTTTCACCGAGGTATATTATGTCAAACATCGTCAAGAAGCCCCTCTCCCAGATGACCCCCGAAGAGCTCCGCGCCTTCATGGCTGCCGAGCAGGCAAAGCTGGATCATTATTCTGAAATGAACCTGACGCTCGACCTGACCCGCGGTAAGCCCAATCAGGCTCAGCTGGATCTCTCCTCCGAAATGCTGCATATCATCTCCGATCGCGGCGACTGCTTCAGCGCAAGCGGTCTGGACTGCCGGAACTACGGTATTCTGGACGGTCTGCCGGAAACGAAGAAGCTCTTCAGCGATCTTCTGAACATCCCCACTTCCCAGATTCTCGTGCTGGGTAACTCCTCTCTGAACGTCATGTACGATACCCTCGTCCGTGCCATGCTCTTCGGTGTGGCAGGCGGTCATGAGCCCTGGTGCCGTCAGGGACGCATCAAGTTCATCTGCCCCTCTCCCGGATACGACCGCCACTTCACCATGTGCCGCACCCTGGGCATCGAAATGATCCCCGTGAGAATGCTGGAAGACGGTCCCGATATGGATGAGGTTTACAACATCGCCTGCTCCGACCCCTCCGTCAAGGGTATCTGGTGCGTGCCGAAGTTCTCCAACCCCGAAGGCACTACCTTCTCCGATGAAGTGGTGGAACAGTTCGCCGCTCTCAAGCCCGCGGCACCCGACTTCCGGATCTTCTGGGACAACGCCTACGCGGTTCACGAGCTGTATGACGAAGAAGTGCCCGTTGCCAACATCTTCGAACGGGCGAAGGAATACGGCACCGAAGACAACATCTTCTACTTCGCCTCCACCTCCAAAATCACCTTCCCCGGCTCCGGTCTTGCCATCATGGCTGCCAGCGAAAAGAACCTGGAACAGATCCGTCCCATCATCGCCACCCAGACCATCGGCTACGACAAGATCAACCAGATGCGCCACGTAAAATTCTTCAAGGACGCGGAAGGCATCCACGCTCACATGAGAAAGCACGCGGAAATCCTCCGTCCCAAGTTTGAGTTGGTGGAACACCTCTTCGACAAACACCTCAGTGAACTGGAAATCGCACATTGGAGCAAGCCCCGCGGAGGCTATTTCATCAGCCTGTACGTAGACGGCTGTGCCCGCCGGGTGTACCAGCTTGCCCGTTCCGTGGGGGTGACCCTCACCACCGCAGGCTCTACCTACCCCTACGGAAGAGACCCCCACGACAGCAATCTCCGCATTGCACCCACCTACCCCGAAGCCGAACAGCTCAAGCAAGCAATCGAAATCCTCTGCTGCTGCGTGAAAGTCGCAAGTGCAGAAAAGCTGCTCAAGGGCTGATTGCATAACAAAATCCACTGCCGTTTTCTCACCCGGAACGGCAGTTTTATTCTTCCCGAAAAATTATTGCCGTTTTATACAATTTTTTGTTGACAAACGGATCCCATTCAGCTATAATACTAATATATGTGAGTGTGGTTTCAACCAATCGCATATAGAATCTTTTCAATTGGAGACAAAACAATGGAAAAACTGACAAGAAAGTACGGTCTTCTCACCGCTATCTGCATGGTAGTCGGTACCGTAATCGGTTCGGGTGTGTTCTTCAAAGCGCAGAACGTGCTCAACGCCACCGGCGGCAATATGCCTCTCGGTATCGCTGCCTGGGTCATCACAGGGCTGATCATGATCATCTGCTCTGCCCAGTTCGCCGTAATGGCAACCAAGTATGAACGTGTCAGCGGCGTCGTTGACTACGCAGAAGCCACCTGCGGCAAGGGCTATGCCTACTATCTGGCATGGTTCATGGTAAACATCTACTACCCCGGCATGACCTCCGTTCTCGCATGGGTATCCGCAAGATACTTCGG
>JAZSQX010000297.1:0-3114 GCA_045538235.1 Eubacteriales bacterium | reverse complement strand
AGTTCCCCAGGCACCCGCAAGCGTAACCAAGGTTACCTCTGCGGAAGAAGCAGCTGCTTTTATTGATGCCAACGTATACTCCCAGTGCGGCGACTTCCTCCCCATGGCAATGGCCACTATGCCCCTTTCTCTGGAAGACGCTGACATGGTGGCTTACCACACCGGTCTGACTGATCTCACCGGCATCACCGACATCATTCTCTCCGAATCCATGGTAGGCTCCTTCGCTTACTCCTTCGTGATGGTTCGCACCGACGGCACCAACACCGCTGACATCCAGAAGACTCTCGGCGAAAAGATCGACCCCAGAAAGTGGGTTTGCGTATCCGCTGAAAAGATTTCCTCCGTTGTGGTTGACAACGACATCATTCTCGTAATGGGTTCCAGCGATCAGGTTGACGCAATCATGAACGCTGTTACCACCGCTGCTGCTGACGTATATACCAATGTCGGCTCTGTTGTAAACGTACTGGGCTAATGGTATTCTCCGGTATTCCGTTCTTATACTTCTTTTTACTGGCCATTTTCCTGCTGTATTTTGTCGCACCGACTCTGAAACTGAAAAACGTGGTTCTCCTGCTTTTTTCCTTTACGTTCTATGCGGCGGGAGAACCGCGTTATATGTTTCTCATGCTCTTCACCATCACTCAGGCGTATGTTTTCGGTTTGCTGATGGAACGGGGCAAGAACCGCCGGCTCTGGTTTCTCCTGACCCTGACGTTTGCCATTCTACCCCTGGCGGTCTGCAAATACGGCAACTTTATTCTGGAAAACATCAGTCTGATTCCCGGTATTTCTTTCAGGAAACTGAACATCACGCTCCCGGTCGGTATCTCCTTCTACACCTTCCAGCTCATCGGGTATTCCGCTGATGTGTACATGGGAAGAGTTCATGCACAGAAAAACTGGGGGAAACTGGCACTGTACATCTCCCTGTTCCCCCAGCTTATTGCAGGTCCCATCGTTCGATATTCCAACGTGGAATACGACATTGACAACCGCACCCATTCTCTGGACAAGTTCTCTGCCGGTGTCATCCGTTTCTCCATTGGGCTCGGCAAAAAGATACTTATCGCGAACACCCTTGGGGAGCTTTGCGAAGGTCTCGGCACCTCTGCGCTCGGCACCTGGGTGACCATGATTGCCGCTTCCCTCCAGATTTACTATGACTTCTCCGGTTACTCCGATATGGCGATCGGTATGGGTCATATGTTTGGATTCCACTTCCTTGAGAACTTTAACTATCCCTTCATTTCGAAGAGCGTGGCGGAATTCTGGCGCAGATGGCATATGTCCCTCGGCTCCTGGTTCCGGGATTACGTCTACATTCCCTTGGGCGGCAACCGTGTTTCCCTCGGAAAATGGATCCGCAACATTCTTGTTGTGTGGATGTTTACAGGACTCTGGCACGGTGCGGAATGGAATTTTGTCATCTGGGGACTCTATTTTGCTGTGTTCCTTGTCCTGGAAAAGGCGCTGAAGAACATCATCGAAAAGATTCCTACCGTACTGCGGCACATTCTGGTGCTGTTCGTCATCGGGATCAGTTTCACCATTTTCAACTCTGCCACCATCGTCGAAGCCGGACGGACGGTTCTCCGTCTCTTTGACTTCACCAATCTTACGGATACCGCGTCCCTCTATTATACCAGAAGCTATGCACTCACCCTGCTTGCTGCCTGTGTTGGTGCGACTCCTCTTCTGCGGAACTTCTTCACTTCTCAGAAAACGGAAAAGATCCGCCCGGCTCTTGCTCCCGTTTTCATGCTGTTCGTTGTGATCGTTTCCAGTGCGTATATCGTAGACGGTTCCTTTAATCCGTTCTTATATTTCAGGTTTTAATGATGAAAAAAGCAAGTGCCATTCTTACATCCGTACTCTTTACGGTGATCATTTTCGGGCTTTGCCTCGCTCATATTCTGCTTCCCGACGGCGAGCTTTCCTCCACAGAACGGCGGAAACTGGCGCAGTTCCCCGAATTCTCCGTTTCGACGTTGATGGACGGCGTCTTTATGCAGAATATTGAGAAATATCTCCCTGACCAGTTCCCTCTCAGAGAAACCTTCCGCACCATCAAAGCGGTGTTTGAGAAATACTCCGGTCGGCTGGATGCCTCCGACATCTATACGGTAGACGGCTCGATGGCAGCTCTGGATGATCCGAACAATGAAAATCAGATCATCAGTGCAGCGAAAAAATTCAACGCCATGCGGGAACTCATCGGCGGAAAGAACTCCTACCTTTGCGTAGTGCCTCCGAAGACGTACTATATGCAGGACGGCGTTCATCCCACCGCGGATTTTGAAGCGATGCTTTCCCTTCTCTACGAGAACGCGGAAGGCTTCACCACCATCGATATCCGTGACACCCTGGATCTGTCCTCCTATTATCTCACCGACTCTCACTGGCGTCAGGAACTCTTAGAAGAAACGGTTCTGCATCTGGTGAAAGAAATGGGGCTGGAAAAGCCCGTGTTTCCCGAGTACACGGTGAAGGAAATTCCCTCTTTCTACGGAGTCTATGCGGGGCAGTCCGCTCTTCCCGTGAAGCCGGAAACCATCTACTATCTCACGAACGACAGCCTTGACAATGCCATGGTGACGGCTGTGGGTGCCGATGTCACTTCCGTCTACACGCTGAATCGTCTGGAAAACGAAAACAGTCTCGACAAATACGACCTGTTCCTGGGCGGTGCGGTTGCCGTGGTGGAAATCGTCAACGAAAACGCCGTTACCGATCGAGAACTGGTGGTCATGCGCGACTCCTTCGGCTCCAGCATCATTCCGCTTCTCTCGGAATACTACTCGAAGATCACCGCCATTGATATGCGGTATCTCTCATCCATGTATGTGAAGAACTTTGTGGACACCGAGAACGTGGATTTTCTCGTTCTTCTGAGTCCCGGTGTTATTAACCAGAGCGCGATGCTGAAGGTCAACTAAAGAAAAAGCGGCTGCCGCTTTCCGAATTGATTTTGGATTCCGGAAATGCGGCTGCCATTTTTTTATTTGATTTAGTCAAGCAGTGCGAGGACGCCACTCTTGGGTTTGTATCCCATGGAGGTATTGACTACCTTGCCGTTCTGAATCACAACGAGGGTGGGGATGCTCATGA
>JAZSQX010000206.1:0-2130 GCA_045538235.1 Eubacteriales bacterium | reverse complement strand
GCTTCAACGACTGCATCGACGGCTACATGGACAAGACCAACGAGGAATGCCAGGCGCTTGGCATCAACGACAGCATGATCCACGTGGACTTCATGATCGGATGTGACGACATGGTCATCACGGGCATCAAGAATGGCAAGGAAATTCCGATTTTCGTCAATGGCAACTGGGCAGAAGAAGCATAACCCAAAAGCCAAAATCTCCTCGAACAGGATTCGGGGAGATTTTTTGTTTCGGAAAGAATCCCGGTTCATGAAAGATTAAAAAGCGCTTCATTCAAGATTAAAATTTCTGTTTCTAATTGCAAAACGATTTGTTTTATGGTACAATAATGCAAATCATAAACGGAAGGACAACGGGACATTGAAAGAAAACAATTTGAGGCACATAGACGGCAAAAAGATCCGGCAGCCATGGTTCGGCTTTCTCCTCACTCTCTTCTACGCCGGGATGCTGATCATCCCCTATTTCATTCTGACGTTCACGATCCTGCTGGGGAAATATAACCCCGCGGACTGGCCGTCCACCCTTTGGATGTCGGTTTATTTGGGCTTCTTTTTCTCCCTGCCCTTTCTGCTCCTCCGCATCCTGAGTCGGCATTGCTTCGGCAAAATTCTCTGCGTTCTGACGGAAGAGGGGATTCATCACCCAACAGGGATGCTTCGCTGGGATGACGTTGAGAGAATCGAATACGCCATAGACGAAAAGGCGCGGTGCAAGGATGACAACGGTGCCATGTTCCGAAGCGTTTTTTATACCAAAAATGGGAAGCTCGTTGTGATCCCAAAAATCCCCCTGCATCTGCTGTTCAACATCAAAAAACGCAAGGGGTTCCCCGTCACCGTCACGGGTGTCTCCACCATCCTCGCCCTTGTGCTGGTGACGGCGGCGTGGATTCTTCCCGTTTCGTACGGCGTCTTCCTTCTGAGAAACGCCCCGGGATTCTCGACGGCGCAAGCCCTTGTGGCCCTTGCTCTGACCTTTGTTCTGTATATCGCCCGGAGGCTGGTGACCGCCGCATACCAAATCGACTATCGGGTTTTCCGCTGGATTCTGCCGAAAAAATGGCTCTATTACGTCATGGTGTGGCATGAGGTCGCCGCCATCTATCTGGGGATTCTATTCCTTGCCTATCATCCCACCTGGTGGGGCATCGCTCTCACCGGCCTCTATCTGGGTCTGGGAACGGGCTGGATTCGACGCCCCGGCGGCTATGGCAGATCCGTTCGTTTCTGGTCTTACGAGCAACTATATGAGCGCTACATCACAAAATCAGAGCTGTGGGAAAAGGAGATTCAGCGGAGACGGGCAAAACGAGAAAAACGGAGAGGAAAGAAATGAAACACAATCCCTTACGAACCGGTGCGATCATTCGGACGGCGTTCGTATCCCTTGAACTCCTTGTGGGGATCGTGTTTTCCGTCCTGACCTTTGGGAACAGCGGAGCGGAACCATGGGGATATTGGGGCAATGTTTTTGCCGTATATGTCATGCTCAGCCCCTTCCTTCTTTACGTCATTGCCAGCGCGATTTTCAACGCCTTCAACATGGCGATCATATTCCAAAACCGCCACACCCCGAAATCCATTCAAAAGTATTACAAGCGAACCCTTATATTTCTCGTATGGGGAACGGTAACCGGTACGATATACGGGTTTGTCTTCGTGCCGATTTTCGTACTGGAAAATGTGTTCCTGTTTTTCGGCTACGGAAAAGAACGGGAGAAACTGCAAAACCCGCCAGCTCTCTGATCGAAAAATCCGGAGAAACTCCCCCAAACAGAACATTCCCTCGAAAAAGGAGGACACCTTATGCTCGAATACCGAGGCATTCTCCTGCACGACACGGACTGCGAAGCCTGCCGTGACCTCTGGGGCGATGCGGATTTCGCAGGCTACGCGAAGCTGCTGGAGTGACAGGGAGAGGGAGACGCGGCCTTTTTGAAAAAAAGGGAACGTTCGACTTCGTCGAAGTTCAGCAAAAAACTTTCTGAATGAATGGCATGAGTCATAGCGCCGCCAGGACGATAACATGAAACAAAAGCGTATGTCTGTGCAGTCGAATCGTTTCGGCTTCATGACATACGCTTTTTCGTTGATTTCGGACGACAGGACTTCGGAGGAGTCGAAG
>JAZSQX010000139.1:0-5811 GCA_045538235.1 Eubacteriales bacterium | reverse complement strand
GTTGATCGCAACCACGATCCCTTCAACGGTCAGCATATCGTCCTGCTGTGCTGCCATGTAGTCCGCGTGGGAGTTTACGGCATAGGCGGGAACGCTGAGCTTGAAGTTCACGTCGGTGGAGGTGCCGTCGTCCGCCTTGATGGTAGCGGTGAGCTTGTACGCAACTTCTTCGGCGGACTTTTCATCCACGCCGATGGTCACAACGCCGTTTGCGGGTTCGCTGACGGTGACCTTATCGGAGTCAACCGTCCAGTCGATCTGGTAGGTGACACCACCGATGATGACCTGAGAAACGACGGTGTAGTCAACGGCAGTAACGGAAAGGTCTTCCTTGTAGAGACCTTCTACGTAAGCGGCAGCGCCTTCCAAGTCATAGGAAGCGTCAGCATTGGGAGTTTCGGCTGTGTCACATGCTGTCAATGCGAGGCATGCGAGAAGGGTTACGAGTAAGAGTGCAAGAATCTTTTTCATAACGGGTTCCTTTCTTTTTTTGTTTTGTTTATTTTAACTTTGGAAAGTTACGTCTTTAATCGAGTAGATCTCGATCTGATATTCGCCGTCGAAGAAATCCACAAATCCCTTGACGTCGATGGTCTTGCCTTCAAAACGGTCAGCGGTGACCTTTTCGCCGTCCTCGTAGAGAACGATCGTGCGAAGGTCGATGGCCGTTCCGTCTGCGGCGGTGCAGTGAAGGGTCATCGCGCCTGCGGAATCCCCTGTGGGAGTCGTATAGACGCTGTTGACCGTCAGATCCTGCATGGAAATCGAAGTGTTGAGCACAAGTCCTGCATAGTCAAAGACTTTTGCTTCGTCCTCCAGCATGACGTTGATTTCGCTCGTGAAGGTCGCGGCGTCCACCTTGTGGTAGCCTGCCGTGTGCCCTTCCGAGAGAAGCTTGATGTTTCTGGGGTTTTCCTTGTCGCGCCGGTTGTATTCCAGCCCCGCAACCTGATAGACACCGCCGGTTTCCCAGAAGGATACGATGCCTACCACGCGGATCTCGTTGCCGATGGAGAGGATCTCAAGTCCTTCGCCGTTGAGCCCCGAGGTGCCGTAGTACACCGTCATCCCGTAGTACATATCGTTTTCCTGGTCGTATTCCTCCAGGATAATCGATCCCGAACTGTTCATCACGACCACGCCGTTGAACGCCACCAGGGCACCTTCGTACTCCTCAATGTGGGTACGAAGTTCCTTTAAGGTGACTTCTTTGGCTTCGCCGTAGGGAAAGTCGGGGTCTTTTTCATCGGAATACACGAACCGGTCGTAGGCAATGGCCTGGGCAATGGCATCGGTGCAGTAGGTGCCGTAGCGGTTCTGGGAGGCATTGGAGGCGATCGCATATCCCTCCTGGAGAATTTCCAGATTCAGATTGCGGTACTCCGCATCCTCCGCCGTCTTGTACCACACCCAAACCAGATGCCGCTCTCCCGTGGAATCGATGTTCCATTTGCCGTTGTCCGATTCCAACAGGATGGAGACCGCGCTCTCTAACTTCGAGCGGGTGAATTTGGATGCCGCTTTGCCCCATTCCTCGATTTTACCCGTGGATTCGGGGGTGTTGATGGCGAGGTAACGTGCCTTCAGAATCCCGTCGGGACATACCGAAGTGTCCACGTGGAAGTGGGTGGTGTCCCCGTCGATGTAGGATTTGACGGTCGCTTGGGTCTGCAGGGTGCCCGCGTTCGGATCCAGTTTCAGCTGGGATACGTAATCCACCCATTCGGGGAGCTCCTCCTTGTCGGGGGCAGGGGTTTCGCCGCCGCAGGACATTAGCAGAAACGCGGCAGTCAACGCGACGAGAAGGAGAAGAATCGGTTTGATCGTTTTTTTCATCATGCAAAATGATTGGGGTCCGGATCAATATTCGCATTCTTCGATAGCGGCTGCGAACTTATCCTTGATCATAGCAGCCTTATCGGAAGCGCTTTCGTAGTTGGAGAAGCAGGTCTGCATGAGAAGACCAACCTCATCACGAGCGGTAGAAGAGCCGTTGAAGGCGGGAGATACATAGTACGCCTTTTCCTGCTCCAGACAAATCTTTGCGGAATAGGCGGCGATACCGGTCTTGAAGCCGTTTGCATCGCCGATGAATTCCTGATAGATTTCGTCTTCGTTTACGTTCTTGATGGCAGGAACGTAACCGGAAGCTTCTGAGAAGGAAGCCTGGAATTCCACGTCAGTGGTGAGGAATTTCACGAGCAGCCAGGAAGCGTACACCTCCTGAATGTTTTCCTGCTGGAAGATGCACACGGAGGGACCCTGGGAGATCACCTTGGGCTTCGCGGGGTCTACCTGAGGAATCGGAACGATGCCCACTTCGAAGGGATATTCGCCGTTGACAAGGTCGGGTGCCTGGTGAACCGCACCGGCGGAGGATCCGATGGACATATAGCTCTTACCAAGCTCGCCTTCTGCCTTCTTGAATGCGTCGGAGGTATAACCGCCGGAAAGCTCCTTGGTGGTTACCCAGCCCTTGGCGTACCAGCTTGCGAACCGTTCCACGAAAGCGCGGTTGGTTTCGTTGTCGAAGAGGTAGTTGGTGCCGTCTATCTTGGTAGCAGAGGTGTAGGGAGAGCCGTACTGTTCACACATGGTGATGAACCAGTTGTTTTCGGAGTCGTATCCGAGAGGAGTGGAGTTGGGACGAAGGGTCTTGATGGTCTCGCAGAGCTTTTCCATCTCATCCCACGTGGTGGGAACGCTGAGGTTGTTGGCTTCAAAGAAGGTCTTGTTGTAGTAGAGAACTTCCGTGGACTTGGAGAAAGGCAGGGTGTACATCTTGCCATCCCCATAAGCGCGGCCTTCGTTGTAGAAGCCTTCGATGTAGTTGCCAACCTGCTCTTCGGTCAGACCCATGATTTCCGTGGTGCCGTCGGCGCGGGTCACTTCCACGGTGCTTGCGATGAGCGCATCCAGCGGAACAACGGCCTTGGCTACGTTGTACAGGGCAACGTGGTCGGGATAACAGTAAGCGATGTTGGGCTGACCGCCAACGGTGAGTTCGGTCTTGATCTGATTCCGAACGGCATCGTAGTCACCGACCTGCTTGTGCTCGACGGTGATCGCGGGATAAAGCTCGTTGAAGCGTGCGATGGCATCGTTCAGAACGGGCTGAAGGTTCGTTGCGCTCATGGTGTGATAGAACGTAATGGTCACTTCACTTCCGTCGTATCCGCCGCCAAGGTCTGCTTCCGCGATCTTCTTTCTGCCGCAGCCTGCCAGAAGCATGGCGCTCAGGCACATCGCCGCGACAAGAACGAGGGACAAAATTCTTTTCATGGTGGAATCCTTTCTTGAAATAATATTTGTTATGATTTTTTTAGAAAAATCTTATAACACGAAACGGATTAACCCTTGATGCCGCTTCTGGAAACACCCTTCATGATGTATTTCCGGAGGAAGAGGAATACAAGGAAAAGGGGAGCCGAAACGATGGCAACTGCCGCCATTTGTACGGGGATGTTGTCGTCGCCCGTCGATTCCACGAAGGCGTTGCGCAGACCGTTGGTGATCAGGCGGTATTCGTCGGAATCGGTGACCAGGTTCGGCCATACATAGGAGTTCCACGCGCCCATCATCTTGAGAATGGTGATGGAGATCAGCGTGGGGAGGGAGAGGGGAATCATCACCCGCCACAGATACTTGAGATCGCTTGTCCCGTCCACCTTGGCAGCCAGGTACAGTTCATTGGGGATCTGCATGAAATTCTGCTTGAGCAGGTAGATGTAGAACACACTCACCAGAAACGGAACGATCAGTACCGTAAAGGTGTTCATCCAGTTGAGGTAGAACACGGTCTGGTAGTTGGTGATGGTGAACAGCTCCCCGGGGATCATCATGGTCGCCAGAAGAACGGCAAACAGCGTGTTCTTTCCCTTGAATTCCAGTCGCGCGAAGGCGAAGGCGGACAGAACCGTGATCACGAGGGAGAAAATGGTGGAAACCAGCCCCACATACACGGTGTTCAGAAACAGCCGTCCGAGATTGGCTTCCGTAAAGGCTTCCGCGTAGTTTCCGAACACGATGGTCTCGGGGAACAGAGTGGGGACGGATAACTTGTATTCGTCGAGGGTTTTCAGAGAGGAGATGATCATCCAATAGAACGGGAAGAGAACGATGAGCGCGATGAGAATCAAGAAAACGTAGGTGAGAACCATACCGGTCGTCTTGCCGATTTTGGCGCTGGTGCGGAGTCTGGTAATATCTCTGGATTTCATGACCCGCATACCCGAATCGGAGGGAGCGTTTGCTGCAGTTTTTATTTTATCTGACATAGTACCCTCCTATCAGAAATGTGTTTTCTTTTTGCTGACGTAAAGATTGATCATCGTTACGACAAAGATAATACCGAACAGGATCAGAGCCGCCGCGGAGGCCTGTCCCTGGCGCTCGTCAATGAAGTTGTAGATGTACCCGACCATGGTGTTCAGTCTTCTGGGATCTCCCGTGGGACCCATGTCGTCGCCGAAGATACCAACGATGGAGGAGTATTCCTTAAAGCCGCCGATAAAGCCGGTGATGACCACGTAGGCAATCATGGGAGAAAGAAGAGGAACGGTGATCTTGGTAAAGACTCTCCATTTTGGCGTGCTGTCGATTTTCGCGGCATCGTAATACTGCTTGTTCACGCTCTGCAGCCCGCCCAGCAGGATGAGAATCTTGAACGGCAGGGCATTCCAGATGATGTAGAAGGACATGACGAAGATGTTCTGCCAATATCCCGAGCCCTCGTTGATCCAGTTGATGGGCTCCACACCGAACACGCCGAGAATATTATTGATGATACCCGCAGATTGAATCAGCTCGTTCTGCCCGCCAAAGGCAGTACCGACCATGTTGAACATGGCAGCGAACACCATACCGATGGCGATGGAGTTGGTCACGTAAGGCAGAAAATAGATCGTCTGCAAGAATCTCGATAGGAACTTGATGGAATTGAGGCAAACGGCGATCAGAAGCGCCAGAACGGTGGATATCGGAACCGTGATCACACAAAGGAGGACGGTGTTGAAGAGACAGTTCTTAAATCCCGAGTAGGAAATGACCTTCAGGAAATTGTCGATGCCGATGGTGAAATCCACACCGCTGATCCATTCCATGGTGTCGTATCCGTTCTGGAATGCCATGGCAAGGGTGTTGACAATCGGCCAGCCGGTGAACACCAGAAGAAGCGCAATACAGGGCGCCAGATACACCCAGCCCTTCCAGTGATCGAAGTGGATCTTGGTGAGAAAGCGCTTGGTTTTGGCTTCTGCCCGGTCGCATTGCAGCGTAAGCTTCGATACATTCATACTCACACCTCAAAAGCAATTCTTTCTTCGGTTTCTTTGTTGAATAGGAAGACTTTGTGAGGTTTCAGCGAGAAGTTTACGGTAGCATTGTCCACCGCCACCTTGTTGTCTGCGTTGATGATGGAGCGAACGACGGGAGACAGGGCGTTTTCATGGCTCGAAACGATGCTCACGTCGCGGCCCATGATTTCAATGTTCTTAAGTCCGCACACCAGAGGACCGTTTTCGTCCAGAAGGAAGCCCTCGGGACGGATACCAACGGCGACATCCTGATCGGCAACACCGGGGGTGTCCAGTACCGCCGCACCGCCGATATAGAGCTTGCCGCCCTTGACGGAGCCGCTGAATACGTTGATCGGAGGCGTGCCGAGGAATTTGGCAACGAACAGATTGATCGGGTTGTCGTAAACCTCCTGGGGCTTGCCGATCTGCTGTCCGACCCACAGTTTCATCAACACGATCATGTCGGAGATGCACATGGCCTCATCCTGGTCGTGGGTGACGAAAATCGTGGTAA
>JAZSQX010000222.1:0-5799 GCA_045538235.1 Eubacteriales bacterium | reverse complement strand
TGGTTCGTATGGGAGTGATCGCCCTGACGTATTTCACCTGCGGCATTATGGATGTGATCAGCGGTGCGCTCCGAGGGCTGGGCGTGTCCCTGGTTCCCATGCTCATCACCCTGACGACCATCTGCGGCACTCGAATGCTGTGGGTTTTCACGGTGTTTGCGGCGCACCATTCCCTGTTTGTGCTGTACCTCTCTTATCCCATCTCCTGGTGCCTGTGCATCGCTATCCAGCTTCTGTATTACCTTTACGTGAAGCGGACGGTGATTGATCGGTTCCCGGAAGCGGAAGAGGAAGCGGAAGCGGCACCGGCTCTGAGCAACTAACGAAAACCCAATGAAAAAAGGCACCTCTGACACAGCTTTTGTGTCGGGTGCCTTTTGTGCTTGGTGGGATTGCATCAATAGAACGATGCCACTTCTTCTTCCGGGGGCGTGGCGGGCATGACGGTTTTGATCTTGATCACGGGCCCGGGGGAAGCGTAGACGGGGTGCTGTGCTACGGTGATCCGTCCGGTGATCTCCACCCAGTCGCGGGATTTCAGCGATTCGCTGTTCCGCCAGTCGCAGGCAATGCCACTGTACTGGATATCGTCGGCACAGCAGGTCATCACGTGCCGTCCGCAGATGAAGGTGCCAGTGGGGATGGAGTCATCTTTCAGGACGATTCCCTTGAAGCGGATCCGCTTGCCGTCGTATTTTGTCATGTCTTCGGCGATATCCCGGTACCACAGCGCGTAGTCCCGGTCTTCGATTTCGATGGGATCGGCATTGACATCGAAGGGCAGCGGATCTTCAATGGTGTCATATTCGATGGTGCCGTCGGTGAGATCGTAGATAATGCGGGCACTGCGGCTGACTCCACGAACCAGCTTGTGCAGGGGCATCCGGTCGCTGTCGGGCACGACACGGTTGAAGGCGATCAGATCACAGGAGGTGAGCTTGTCCACCACCAGACTTCGCATATTTTTGTTGTAATTCTCGATGGTGGTGGCATCACACAGGAACAACTCCTGATAGACGTACCAGTCGTCGGGGAGATTCCGGTACAGGGAGCTGAGCTGCCACATCCCGTTGTACTCCAGCATGATCCGTCCCGCGTCGTGCTTTTCCGCCAGAGCCGAAAGAGCGGCGGGGGTGAGATCGGCTTCGTTTTCGATGACCTCGCAGAAAATGTTGTCGTCGTGGAAGGCGGTGGGATCGTATTCCTCCATCCCTTCCTCACAGATCAGGAGAAGGGTGTTTTCCTCCGAAGAAAAATTCTCCCCGGCAAGGGCTTCCTGAATGAACTTGGTTTTGCCGGCTTCCAGAAATCCGGTGAATAAATAAATGGGTATTTCCATGGTTCCGTCCTTCCTCAGAGCTTAAACAGCTTTTTGAGAGCCTCTTCGTTGAGTCCGGCACCGATGATGCAAAGTCTGCCCGTGGGAGCGGCACATCCTCTGCGAACGTCCGGCTCACCGGGAACGTAGTCGAAGTGGATAAATCCGTCGGCGGCACTTACGATGCCCTTGGCGCGGAGAACGGTTCCGTAGATGGCTTCGTCTTCCAGAACGGCAAGAGCGGCGGAGATTTCGTCTTCGGTGTAACGGCGGCCGGTTTCTGCACCGAAGCTGGTGAACACTTCGTCTGCGTGATGATGGTGGTGATGGTCGTGATCGTGACCGCAGCCGCATTCGCCGTGTTCGTGGTGATGGTCATGGTCGTGTTCGCAGCCGCAATCGCCGTGTTCGTGGTGATGGTCGTGATCGTGTTCACAGCAGCATTCGCCGTGTTCGTGATGATGGTCATGGTCGTGTTCACAGCCGCATTCGCCGTGATGATGGTGATGGTCGTGATCGTGTTCACAGCCGCATTCGCCGTGTTCGTGGTGATGGTCGTGATCGTGATGATGCTCGTGGCCGCAGACGGGGCAGGTGCGGGCTTCCTTTTCCATTTCCGCCAGGGCATCTGCCAGGGTGTGGCTCTTTTCCATCATTTCCAGAATCTGTGCGCCGGTGAGCTGTTCCCAGGGCGTGGTGAGAATATCCGCCTTTTCGTTGTGTTCCCGGATCCGCTTGACGCAGTCGTCCAGTTTGGCATCGGTGACGGAGCCTGTGTGGCTGAGAATCACGGTGTCGGCGCATTCGATCTGGTTATTGAAAAATTCGCCGAAATTCTTCATGTACATCTTGCACTTGTTCACGTCTACCACCGTGGTGCGGGTGTTCAGCACGATGTCCTCACTGTGGATGCCTTCCACGGCACGGGTGACATCGCTGGGCTTGCCCACGCCGGAGGGCTCGATGAGAATGCGGTCGGGGGCGTAGTCGGTGAGGACTTTTTTCAGCGCCTCCCCAAAATCTCCCACCAGACTGCAGCAGATGCATCCGGAGTTCATTTCCGTGATGTTCACGCCCGCATCCTGGAGAAAGCCGCCGTCGATGCCGATTTCACCGAATTCGTTTTCGATGAGCACCAGCTTTTCGCCGCTGTACGCTTCCGTAATGAGTTTTTTGATGAGTGTGGTCTTTCCCGCACCGAGAAAGCCGGAGAATATGTCAATTTTCGTCATGATCGTTTCCTTATCGTATCCAAAATTCTGTCTGGGACAGTTCTTCTTTTTATTATAATCCTTCCGGGGCATTTTTGCAAGGGGAAAGAGAAAATCCCTGCCCCTTTTTTGGGAATCCGCGGGAAAAATGCGGGGCGGTTCTTGCATTGGAGGGAAAAGTATGCTATAATGCAGAAAAAGATGTTTATTCGATTGACAAGGAGCACGTATGGAACAGTTGAAGATGGAATGGCGGCGGGAAGCGGGACAGGAAGCGCCCGTTGTCCGGCTGCCCGCCATCCGGAGTTATCTGAGAGCCGGATTTTTCCCTGCGCCGGAGCAGATGGAGCGGGAAGAGACGGAACAGCGCTGGTCGGCGGATACGGTCTTTGTGGCACAAGAAAACGCCTCCCAGGTGGTGCTGACGAGCGACCGGGAGACGGTGGATGCTTATGGAAGCGAGCGGACGGTGCTCCTCTTTGATATGACCACGGAGGCGGGAGAGGATCGGGCTCTGTGGCACGGCGTGCGGTATCAGGATCTGGCTCTCACTCCCTGCGAACCGCGGATTCTGGAATGCACAGAGGACAGCATCACCGTCACAGCGGATGCCTTCACGCCTTTCGCTCTGATCGATGCCGGCGTGCCTCTCAGCGACAACTGCTTCCCCCTGAAGGCGGGCGAAATCCGCACAGTAAAAATCTGCCGCTAATCAGGGAGCGGTGTCCGGCTTGACCCGGGCGATGTACTCTTTGGGGGAGAGGTGCATGGTCGCCTTGAACACCTTGGAAAAATAGAGGGGATCCTTGTATCCCGAATGAAGCGCAATGTCCTTCACGTTGGAAAGCCCTTCCGTCATCAGCATACAGGCATGACGGATCCGGAGCGTCCGCAGATATTCTGCGAATCCCACGTGGAGGACTTTTTTCAGTGCATTGGACAGGTATTTTTTGTTGTACTGGTAGATGGAGCAGATTTTGTCGAGGGACAGATCCACCATGGTGTAGTTGGCATCGATGTATTTCTTGATCTGCAGAATGGTGTCCGGAATCTGGGAGATTTTTTCCGTGGTTCCCGCCCGGTTCGAGAGAACGGAGATGGTGTAGAGAAGGACGGATTCCGACAGCATGGCGAGGTTTTCCTGGGTGGCAATGGCGAGGGCATCCGTCCAGAATCCGATCAGCCCCTCGTAACCGCTGAAGAGGCAGTTTGCCCCATTGATGCCCAGCCCCTCCAGAATTTTGCTGCCGCGGATTCCGATGAAGGAGATGTAACAGTAGCGCATTCCGCCCCGGTCGGGATCAATGGAGAAGGGAACGGAGGGGAAAGTGAAGAACAAATCCCCCCGGCTGAGAGAACGGCGTCCCTGGGTGGAGCAGAGGGTTCCGGATCCTTCCACCACCAGATAGAGGATGTAGCTGGTCTTGGTGACGAAGCGGTTCCGGTCGGGAAGTTCCGTTTCGTAGACGAAATGAATGGTGGTAATGGTGTCGTACTGACTCGTCTGGGGGATGGTGTTGCAGATGTTTTGATCCATTTGGATGCCTCCTCTACGCAAGTACTTTCAGTATACCGGAAATTTTGTGAAAAGTCAAGAAAAATCGAGAATCTTTCCATATAAAGATGGAATTTTTCCATTTACAATCCGGGGAACATCGTGTAAAATATATTCGATACCATGTAATGTGGATAATTATGGCGTTCCGCGGATTTTGTTTCCAAAACGCGGGCGTAAAGATTGGAGTGAGCAATCATAAACGAAGAATCTATCAGACAGGCGAAGGAAGCGTACCGCATTGAAAAGGAATGCATCGAAGGCATGATGGAGTACTTTGATGAAGAATCCTTTGGGGCAGCCGTCGAGCTTCTGAAAAATGCAGAGCGGATCGGGACCTCGGGCTGCGGACATTCCGGCATTCTCTGCCAGCACTTCGCACACCTGCTTTGCTGCATTGAACGTCCTACCCGTTTCATCTCTCCCGCAGAGGCGGTTCACGGCGCTACGGGCTTTTTGCAGAAGGGCGATGTCATGGTTTTTGCTTCCCGCGGAGGCAAGACGAAGGAACTTCTTCCCATTGTGGACATCTGCAAACAGAAGGGCGTTTCCATTATTACGATTACGGAAAATATGGACTCCGTTCTGGCAAAAGCCGCTGACGTGGTGCTCAAGCAGTACGTTAACCGGGAAACGGACAAGTACAATTCTCAGGGAACCACCTCCTCAACGGCACTGTGTGTGATTTTCCACACCCTCCAGACCGCCCTCATTGAGGAAACCGATTACCAGAATGAACAGTTCGCGGTGATTCATCCCGGCGGAGCCGTTGGTGAAAGACTCAATCCCGGCGAACACAGCAAAACCTGACGCGCAAATTCCCTTACATATATTTTAAGAAAACAAAAAATTTTTTACCATATTCAGGAGGAATATCAATATGGAATTCAAGGTTTATCAGAAAGAACTCGAACTGCAGTCCAGAGGCTGGATCCCCACGTTCCACGACGTATCCAAGGAAGTGCTGGAAATCGTAGCAGCATCCGGTGTTAAGAACGGTACCGTTTGCATCGCTTCTCACCACACCACCTGCTCCGTGATGATTCAGGAATGCTCTCACGACATCGACTCCTTCGATCTGGAGTTCCTGCAGCACGACCTCTTGGACATCATGAGAAAGATGATCCCCGACTTTGCAGAAGAACATCAGTACCGTCATCCCGGTCCGATCCACTCTCAGTTCGGCAGATACGTTGACGAACCCGGTGACTTCACCAGCATGAACACCGACGGTCACCTCCGCAGTGTATTCTTCGGCAGAAGCGAAACCATGACCATCAAGGACGGCGTTCTGGATGGCGGCGAATTCGCTCACATCTACTTCGTTGACTGGGACCACGTTCGCGCTCGTCGCCGTCAGCTGAACATCACCGTTATGGGTACCTCTGATGAAATCGAAGACAGAAAGTGGAACAACGGCGAAGTCATCAACACCCTTCACAAGTTCACCGCGGAAGAAAAGGCTTACGACGTTCACTACACGCTCCAGCAGGAAAGATAAGGTGCTTTCATGAAAACACAGATCAGAGTTCCTTATTTTGAAATCGGCACCAAGAACTACGTTTGGGGCGACAAGCTTCTGGAATACGCAAAGGCTGCTGACGCTGCTGCAGAAAAGTACGACATCGACGTCCTCTTCATCTGCCCTGCACTGGAAGTAAGACGTGTTGCGGAAAACACCAAGAATCTCAAGGTGTTCGTTACCTACATGGACA
>JAZSQX010000077.1:0-2019 GCA_045538235.1 Eubacteriales bacterium | reverse complement strand
GGCATTGCGCTTCTCCTCCGTTCTCGGCTTCACCCCCCACGTGGAATGCGCCCACGCCGTGCGGAATCAGAAGGAACTTCTTGACAAAATATCCCGCGCACGGATTCACGCGGAACTCACAAAACTTCTCACCGGACGGGATGCGCCGCGGATTTTGTCGGCTTTCCCTGAGGTGATCGCCCACGTCATTCCCGGATTAACGGCGGATGGCGTGACCCGGTGCGCTGAGGCCATGGTGCGGGATGCCGGATGGGAAGGAATGCCACATGACCCCTACCTCGCCTACGCCGCTCTGTTTGACACCCTCACCCCCGAGGAAGGCCGCCGCGCCATCGATTCCCTCAAGCCCTCCCGGGAAGAGAAAAACGCCGTAGTCGCCCTTCTCGGATACCGCGGACAGAATCTGGAACTGCCCCCCGCCCCGGCGATGATGACCGTCCTCTGCCTGATGCGGGACTGCGGGGACAACTTTCCCTTCGCCCTCGCAAGACTGTGCGCCATGACGGGACGGTGCTCGAACGCCGCCGCCGGACAGATTTTTGCCCTCAGCCGCCGGGTTCTCACCGAAAACCGATGCCGCCGGGTGTCCATGCTGGATCTGTGCGGCAATGACCTCATCGCCCTGGGACTGCGCGGTGCCGCCATCGGAGGAGCTCTCAACCGGCTTCTGGAAGGCGTGATGCGGGGCGAATAC
Source organism: Eubacteriales bacterium (assembly GCA_045538235.1). Classification (GTDB taxonomy): domain Bacteria; phylum Bacillota; class Clostridia; order Oscillospirales; family CAG-272; genus UMGS1696. The sequence goes on along the minus strand of JAZSQX010000077.1, from coordinate 1,325 downwards.
CCCAACAATCGGAGTGCCCTTCTCCGCGCCGCCCAGCGAATGGCATCCCCCCCGAAGGAAGGAAACGAAACCACATGACACCGGAAGAAACTCGAATTCCCGCGGCAAAAAAGAAGCCGAAGCCCACGCCCTGCGAAACCTGCGCCTACTACGACGTGATCGACGAGGACGGGACCCTGGGATGCGTGGTGGACACGGACGAAGACGACCGCTGGCACGAAATCGTCAGTCCCCGGCACGAATGCCGCTATTATCACTATCACGACGAATACAAAACCGTCCGGAAACAGAACTGACGGAATCGAAGGAGAACGCTATGAAAGCCATGCTGGAAGACACCCGGATTCACAACGCCGGAGCCATCCCCGCCGGAGAGCGGAAAACCGTCCACATTCTCAATCCCGTATCCGGGGGAAGCCGGTATTTTGAAGCGGCGCGCCGGGCGGTGGAATCGGTGGGGGGCGAAATCCTCGTAAGCGAAGGCCCCGGACAGATTTTCACCCTTACCCGGGATCTGTTCCGGAAAAATCCCTTTGCCCACGCGGTGGTGTACGGCGGGGACGGAACCGTCTATGAAGCCGTCAACGGAATCATGGAGTCGGGTGCGGCAGAAACGGCGTCGTTCTCCGTGTACCCTGCCGGAAGCGGCAACGATTTTTCCGCTTACGCCAACGATTCCGGCGTGTTCCCGAAGAAGGAAATCCGCCGCATCGACCTGGTGAAGACCACCGTGGGAGACAAGGTGCGGTATTTTGCCAATATCATGAACATGGGCTTTGACTGCTCCGTGGTGCTGGAGACCTTCCGGGTGCGAAAAACCCGCATCATCCGGGGGGCATCCGCCTATATCGCGGGACTGGCGGCTACTCTGATCAAAAAGCCCACCATCTCCGCCACCGTGACCCTCTCCGGGTGCGAAGGGGGAGAGGATCGGACGTTCCAGCAGAAATTCCTCCTCACCGCCTGTGCCAACGCCCACTATTACGGAGGTGGATTCCACGCCGCCCCCCTCGCCTCCCTCACCGACGGACTCATGGACGTGATGGTCATCAACGATATGTCACGGCTGCGGTTCCTCTCCCTGGTAGGAGCGTATAAAGCCGGCACCTACATCGACGAAAACGGCGTCCTCGGAAAGAAGTATAAGGACGTGATCTCCTACCACCGCTGTCGGAAAATTCGGATTGAGGGCGTGTCCCACTATTGCCTGGACGGCGAAGTCTTCAAAACCGGCGGAAGCCCCATCGAAGCGGAAGTGATCCCGAACGCCATCGGATTCGCCGCGATTTGAGGGGGAAATTTCTCCCGTAGGGGACGGCGTCCTC
>JAZSQX010000205.1:0-3413 GCA_045538235.1 Eubacteriales bacterium | reverse complement strand
TATCCTTGATTTCCATCCGGTCAAAGAAGCGCATACCGCCCAGCATCCGGTTGAATCCCGCTCTTGGCAAAGGACTGCTCAATGGAACGGGACTGGGAATTCATCCGGTAGAGCACAGCGTAATCCTTGAACCGGCCGCCGTTTTTCACCCCGTCCGCCACCGCCTGTGCGATGTATCGACCTTCGTCGTTCTGGTTGCCCAGTTTCTTGATAAGGATCTTGTCCCCTTCTTCCCCGCCGGTCCACAGCGTCTTACCCAGTCTGCCCTCGTTGTGCTCGATGACCTTGTTCGCCGCGTCCAGAATGGTACGGGTGGAACGGTAGTTCTCTTCCAGCTTGATGACCGCCGTGTTTTCGTAATGCTTGTCGAAGGTGAGAATATTCTCAATCACCGCACCACGGAATTTGTAAATACTCTGGTCGTCGTCGCCTACCACCATGATGTTCCGGTACTTGGCGGACAGAAGGAGGGTCAGTTCCAGCTGAGCATAGTTGGTATCCTGGTACTCGTCCACGGATATGTAGCGGTAACGGTTCTGAAGGGTCAGCCGCACGTCCTCATGTTCGGTGAGAAGCCGCACGGTCTGCATGATGATATCGTCAAAGTCCAGAAGATTCTGGGATTTCAGTTTTTCCGCGTACAGCTCGTAAATCTGGGCAATCTGTTTGTATTTGCCGTCGCTTCCCGCCTTCGCCGTATATTCCGCCGGGGTCATGAGCTGATCCTTCGCGCGGCTGATAGCGTTCTGCACCGTCTTTACGGGGAGCATCTTATCGTCAATATTCAACTGCTTCATGCAGAGCTGAATTTGTTTTTTGCTGTCGTCGGAGTCACAGATGGTGAAATTCCGGTCGTAGCCGATCTGTTCCCCATACCGTCTCAGAATCTGCACGCAGATGGAGTGGAAGGTTCCGCTCTTGATCTCCGCCGCTTCTTCGCTGTCTTCCCCGAAAATCGCGCCGATCCGACTCTTGATCTCCCGCGCCGCTTTATTAGTGAAGGTGATCGCCATGACCTGCCAAGCAGGCGGGGGATTCACCGCAAACCGGGTCAGGTATCCGCCCAGTTCTTCCCGGCTGAGAGAGGCAGCACGGCGGATTTCCGCCACTGTCTCTTCGGTCACATCCGTGGGAACCAGATCCGCATGATAGGCATCGCCGTAGCGGATGAGATACGCCAGACGGTTGACGAGAACGGTGGTTTTTCCGCTTCCCGCCCCCGCCAGAATGAGGAGCGGACCGTTTACCTGATAGACCGCTTCTCTCTGTTTCTCGTTCAGGTTTTGGTAATATCGATCAAACAAATCCCGCTTTGCACGAAGATATGCTTGTCTGAGTTTTAAGTCTGCCATGATATATCGCTCTCTTTATAGATTGTCACGTATTATTATACCACAAAACCAAAATTTTTTCAAGAATATTGTTGACAACATTTTTCCAATCCCACAAACTTTCCTATCAGTAATCCACAAAAAATGTAAGGATTCACAATTTCGAAACATTTGCGTGCCATACTATATGGAAATCCCGTCGTACGCGGTCGCTTTTTTCTGTGCAACCATCCGACAAAAAATTTTATTTTGAGAAGTCATTATGAAAAACGCATTTTGGAAGGAATTGCCGCCGTTGTATTCATCGGCATGGGAGCCGCGGTGTTCCTCGCCTACGATAACCAATCCATGGGTGCCATTCTCTTCGGCGTCCCACTGCTTTCTCTAATCTATCCAGCCGTCTCTCGGTTCTCCGGGACGGCTTTTTCTTTGTCTTTTCAGGAAAAATTTCGCCAAAGTATATTTATTTATGAAAAGATTTGTGGTATAATAGATGATGTATGGTTACATTTCAAACGAAAACTGACTCCGAAAGGATTTCAATATGTGCGGCTTTGCAGGTTTTACGGGAATCATCGATCGGCGGGAGGCGGTTCTGCGCGCAATGGCAGATCGGATTATCCATCGCGGTCCCGATTCCGACGGGTACTATATCAGCGGCGAGGGGGATGAGGACAGTATTGCCCTCGGCTTCCGTCGTCTCTCCATCATCGATCTGGCAGACGGATCCCAGCCCATGTACAACGAAGACGGCTCCATTGCCGTGGTGTTCAACGGGGAAATTTACAACTTCATGGAGCTCCGAGACCGTCTGATTGCCTCTGGTCACGTGTTCAAAACCCGCTGTGACACCGAGGTGTTGGTACACGGCTATGAGGAATGGGGCGAAGATTTGGCTTCCCGGCTCCGGGGTATGTTTGCGTTTGTCATCTGGAACAGCCGAACTCGCTCCCTCTACGGTGCCCGCGACCCCTTCGGCATCAAGCCCTTCTACTACACCATCACCCCTGTGGGACATCTCCTGTTTGGTTCAGAAATCAAGAGTTTTCTTGCTCACCCGGAATTCCGTCCCGCTGTCAACGAAAACGCCTTGCGCGCGTATCTGACGTTCCAGTATTCCTCCATGGAGGAGACCTTCTTCAAGGGTGTATACAAGCTTCCTGCCGCCCATCGATTCACCTACCGGGACGGCAAGATGAAAACCGCCCGGTACTGGGACGTGGATTTTTCGAAAAAGACCTCTCTCTCCTACGAGGAATGTGCCGCCATGCTGGATGCCCGGATTCACGAATCGGTAAACGCCCACCGCATCAGCGACGTAAAGGTGGGGTCCTTTCTCTCCGGCGGCGTGGGTTCCTCCTACATTACGGCGACGCTCATGCCGAACGACACCTTCTCCGTGGGATTTGCGGAGCAGAAATTCGACGAAACCGGGGAAGCCAAGGAATTGTCCCGGCGGCTTGGAATCCAGAATTTCCTCCGGCATCTCAACCCTGACGAGTGCTTTGACGCCTTCTCCACCATCCAGTATCACATGGACGAGCCCCAGTCCAACCCCTCCTCCGTTCCTCTGTACTTCCTGTCCAAGCTGGCGGCGGAGCACGTGACGGTGGTTCTCTCCGGTGAGGGCGCGGATGAAATCTACGGCGGCTACGAATGGTACGACGAAACGGGACTGATGCGGAAGTATAAACGACTTCCCGCCCCCCTCCGCCGCGGCATTGCCTCCGTTTCCGCCCGCCTTCCCTACTTCAAGGGGCACGATTTCCTTATCAAAGGAAGCGGCGTCCCGGAGAATTACTTTATCGGACAGGCGCTGGTTTTCCCGGAAGATGAGGCACTTGCCATTCTCAGGGAGCCCTACCGCCACGGTCCCTCCGTGCGAGACATCACCCAGCCCATCTACGATCGGGTAAAGGATCTGCCGGAGCTGGAGAAAAAGCAGTATCTGGATCTAAATCTCTGGCTGCAGGGGGATATTCTCCTGAAAGCGGACAAAATGAGCATGGCGCACTCCCTGGAACTGCGGGTTCCCTAAGTCGGATGTAGCCATGTCGTTCTGTGAGCCAAGGAGTTGGGTCT
>JAZSQX010000071.1:0-6112 GCA_045538235.1 Eubacteriales bacterium | reverse complement strand
GCGCACGGAGTAGCCCGCAGACTGCAGCTTCTCGTTGGCGATGTTCCACACTTCATCGGCAGTTTTGGCACTCAGGGCGCCGTGATAGCCGAAAAAGCGCTGCAGCTCCAGGTGGCTCCAATGATACAGCGGGTTGCCGATAAGACGGGGAAGAGTAGCCGCCCAGACCTTGAACTTGTCATAGTCGGAGGCATCCCCCGTGATGTATGTTTCCGGCACGCCGCAGCTTCTCATGGCGCGCCATTTGTAATGATCCCCGCTCAGCCACAGTTCCGTGATGTTGGCGTACTGCTTGTTTTCCCAGATCTCCTTCGGGGACACGTGGCAGTGGTAGTCCATGATCGGCAGATTCGCGCCGTAGGTGTGATAGAGAATCTTGGCGGTTTCCGTCGTCAAAAGAAAGTTTTTACCCAAAAACGGTTTCATTCGGTGTTCCTCCCGGATGTATGTCATTTCCGATGATTTCTCAAAAAATGCCTCGCAGGTAGGTGAGCGTCTTCTCCAGTTTCGGCACATCCATCCCGCCGTCTGGCTCTGCCACCGGGGATTCCAGCGTCACCGTTCCCCGATACCCGAATCCGTCAAGGAGCCGCGCCACTTCCCCAAAATCCACACTTCCCTCTCCGGGGTGTAAAATGGGGCGCAGGGCGGAAAATTCCCGATAGGTACCGGCAAAATCGCTGATATGGATATGCTCGATTTTCTCCGTCAGAGCGGCATCGGTGAGGGTCTCGGCAATCTGCTCGTGGAGTTTGCCGAAGCGGGTGTCGAAAATAAGCCCGCCATTTCCCAGATGAGGCAGAAGTCGGTGCCAGTTGGAGCGTGGATCCGTGGCGGCGGAAGGCACGTTCTCAATGAGAAGCCGCACGCCGCTGGATGCCGCAATGTCCGACAGCCACGCCAGTTTTTCAATATTGTAGTCCACGTGGGAATCGGACTGTCTGCCGCCCCACAGGTGAAGCACCATCCGTGGAATCCGAAGCTGCTCCGCAAAGGCACAGTTCAGCCGGAAGAGGGATTCCGTCTCCCGGAGCAGCACTTCCGCCCCGGAACCGTCTCCCGATGCCGCCAGTCCTGCCCCGTCGGAGAGCATGGTTCCGATTTCCTTTTCGCAATGGATCACCGCCGCATCAACTCCGCATTCCCGGACGGCGGAAGTGACCGCTTCGATTTTATCGTAATAGTGGACGAGCATCATCAGCTCCAGCCCATCGCACAGTCCCTTTTCGGAAAGAGCGGCAATGTGCCGGAGGGAGCGGGGATAGTCATACCCGTTGAGCCGCGCCACCATGGTTCCCGTTGAAACGTAAAGTTTTCTCATTCGATTCGCCTCGCTCGATCGCATACGATCCGATGATACTATGATACACGATTTCCCCGGATTTGTCAAGCCAATTCTTCCGCCCACAGACGGATGTCCCATCGATTTACCCCCTCCCTGTCGATCCCCGAAAAAACCACAAGAAAAACGGAAAATTCTCAAATATCTCTTGTGTTTTTCCCCGGTTAGGTGTATAATAAAATGATAAAACGCATGGAAGGACGACTATACATGGCTGAATACAACCAACCCATCGACACCTCCGACATTAGTTTGCTCTACCCCGATGCCGACAGTCTCAGACGGCACATTCTGGGGGAAGAAGATGCCCGCCTTTCCCAGATCACGGCGGAACAGCTGGAGCTGTACTTCCTGATGGATCTGAAAAGCTGCGATTTCGGCAGTTTCTATACGTGCGATCCCGACGTGATCCTCTATCGGCAGGACACCTTCCGGGACATGGTGGAAAATCCGGAGCTCGCCCATATTCTGACAAAAATGATTCCGTTCCTCAACGATATCACGGAACTGCGCCGGATGGGAAGCGACTCTGCCGCATCCAGCGAGGCGTATCTCTACAGCATCACGGAAGTGGAACTGTACACCTCCCTGCTGGATCTTCTCCGAGACAACCTGATCCCTCTGGCTCCCAAACTGAAAAGCCCCGCATTCCGCCGTTTTGCCGAGCGGATCAACACACTGACCGGCAGCGACTATTACCGGGACATCAACGACCGGCTGAAGGAGCTCACTTCCCGTGTGCGCGAAATCAAAAGCGTCACCATTGGCGTGAATTTCGACTCCCAGCTTCGGGCGGAGCGTGCGGGCGTGCTGTCCATGAACAACGAGCCCTTCAAATCCGGGGAACTGCTGGACAAGATGCTTCGTCTTGACTTCAAGAGCGACGAGATGACCTGCATCGCGCCGCTGATTCCCTTCAAAAAAGGGGAGTCCGACAACCGACAGATGGCGCTCACCAATGCCTTCAACGGCGCGATCAACGACGTATTCCGTCAGTCCATCCGCTCCTGGAAAAAGGTCATTCAGCATTACGTTCTGGAAAACACCGACTTCCTCATCCGTCTCATGCCGGAGATCGAATTTGTCACCAAGGCAACGGAACTGCTTCTGAAGCTGAAGGCAAAGGGCTGTCCCCTCTGCCATCCGGAAATCCGTCCCGTCTCCGAAAAGGCCTTCACTGCCCGCGGACTCTGCAACCCCATTGTCGCAGTCAAGCTGGACGGTCCCGTGATCCCCAACAACTTCACCTTCGATGAAAACGGCATGATCTTTGTTCTCACCGGACCCAACCGCGGCGGCAAATCCGTCATCACCTGTGCGGTAGGCATCGCCTTCGTCATGGCGCAGCTCGGTCTCCCTGTCTGTGCCGACTCCTGCATCATCAGCCCCTGCGATGAAATCTTCACCCACTTCCCCACCGGAAGCGAAGACACCATCGACAAGGGTCGTCTCGGGGAAGAATGCTCCCGTCTCAGCACCATCTTCGAAGAGGTCACGGAAGAAAGCCTGGTGCTTCTGGACGAGTCCCTGTCCTCTACGGGTTCCTTTGAAGGGGCGTACATCGCGTCTGAGGTGCTCCAGGGCTTCTCCATGGTAAAGTGCCGTGGGATCTTCTCCACCCACCTGCACGATCTTGCCGCTTCCGTAGACAGCATCAACGAAGCCTGTCTCCCGAAGGGCGGTGTCAAAATCGACAATCTGGTGGCGGCAATCGAGAAAGGCTCCCGCAGCTTCAAGATTCTCCGCGAACGTCCGGACGGCAAGAGTTACGCCCGGGATATCGCCGACAAGTACGGGCTGTCCATTGACAAGATTCTCGATAAAATCCATCGCTAACCCCTTTTGTGTGTCCAACTTTCCCTTTTTGGGAAGTTTTCCGAAAAAAACTTCAAAAAGTTTGAAATTTTTAGGTAAGAAAAATCGTCACACCTATTGCATTTCGGAAAAAACTGTGCTATAATTACTACTGTTGACTTTTGTTGAAAGATTCCAATGATGGAGGTGTATCTTAAATGGCAAAGTGCTGCATCTGCGGCAAGGGCGTGACTTTCGGTCACAACGTGTCCCACTCCAACCGCAAGACGAACAGAGCTTGGAAACCGAATATCAGAAAGGTAAGAGCTGTTGTTGATGGCGAACATACTACTGTTCACGTATGTTCTCGCTGCCTGCGTTCCGGAAAGGTAACGCGTGCGTAAATTGATATGCTGAAAACTCCCTGCGATGCGCTCCGGGGAGTTTTTAACATTTTATCCGAAATATCCCGGAGGATCGTTATGCCGAACACGACACCGGCTTTCTCTGCCCCATCCCGGGCGGATTTTTTCTGCGTTCTCTCAGAAGAAGCCCCCGATTTCATTCGCGCGCCTCTCGAAAAGCGCTTTCCCGTGATTCTGCTGCCGCCGGAAGATGCCCTCCCCGCCCCTCTTCGCTGTCACCCGGACATGGTATTTTCCGTGGTGGGAGATCGGCTGATTCTCTCCCGGACGTATTATGCGCAGCACCGGGAACTTTTGGAGGGTATCGCAAGTCTGGGAGGCTTCCGTCTGATCTTGTCCGACGTTCTCCGAGGAGATTCGTATCCCCGTGACGTGGCATTCAACACGGCGGTGGGAAAGGACGGCATCGTCTGTCATCCTGCTCACACGGCGCCGGAAATATTGGACGCCGCTACCGCAGAGGGGTTGACGATTCATACGGTACGTCAAGGATACGCCTCCTGTTCCACCCTGTTCGCGGGTCGCCGGGTGCTGACCTCCGATCCGGGGATTGCCAAAATCCTGGGAAGCGCGGTGTACGAGGTATTCTTCGCCGACAATACGGGGATTCTTCTCCCCGGCTACGACATGGGCTTTCTCGGCGGTTGCGGCGGAATCTGCGGCGACACGCTGTACTTCACCGGAAACACAGATCGGCTTTCTTCTGCATCGGTCATCCGTCATTTTGCCGATACCGCCGGGCTGACCCTGCACTTTCTCTGCGATGATATTCCCCTTGACATCGGCGGCATCCGCTTTTTCATGGTTCGTCCCCACGTCGCCTCATAGCGGCAAGCAAACTGAAAAATCTGAAAGAAGACACACTCATGAACCGATTCATCCCCGAAATCATGCGGGAGGCATCCAAAATCATGCTTTCCGCCCACCATATTTCCGCCGCTGTCACGTCCAAATCCGGCGACAGCAATTTCGTCACCCAATACGATGTGGCGGTAGAGCAATTCCTGATCGAAAAACTCACCGAACGTCTCCCCCATGCGGTTGTGATCGGCGAAGAGGAATCGGACAATCACACGGAAAAGATCGCTTCTTCCCTCTCCCTCATCATTGACCCCATTGACGGCACCACCAATTTCATCCACCATTATGCCGCCAGTTCGATCTCCGTGGGAGTCTGTGACTGTGGTACCATGATCTACGGCGCCGTGTACGATCCCTACACCGACCGTCTGTTCCATGCCAAGCGGGGCGAAGGAGCTTTCGTGCAAACCGGAGGCAAGGAAATCCCCATTCGCGTATCAAACCGCGGGCTGAGCGACAGTCTGGTGGCATTCGGGACCTCCCCCTACTATCGGGACACCCTGGGCGAAGATACCTTCCGTGCCGCCTACCGCCTGTTCCGGGAAGCACGGGATCTGCGCCGTTCTGGCTCTGCCGCCATTGATCTCACGGCTCTGGCACGGGGATCCCTGGACGTGTTTTTCGAATATCTTCTCTCCCCCTGGGATTTTGCCGCCAGCTCCCTCATCATCGAAGAGGCGGGCGGGGTCATCACCCAGTTCGACGGCTCGCCCGTCACCTTTGACCGCCCGTGCAGTGTTCTTGCCGGCAATCTCCGCTCTCACAAGGACGTGCTCGAAAAACAAATTCTATAAAAAAATGGACTGCCGTTCAGAAAATACTGATCGACAGTCCGTTTTGCTTATTTCTTGAGAGAGTCGCGGATTTCGCGGAGAAGAAGAATTTCTTCGCTGGGTTCCGGAGGAGCCGCAGGTGCAGCAGGTTCTGCCGCCTTTTCTTCCTCTTCCTTTTTCTTCAAGGAATCCTTCACGCGGTTGATTGCCCGTACCATGATGAACACGGTCAGTGCTACCAGCAGGAAGTTGATGATTGCCTGGATCAGATCGCCGTAAAGGATCGCCACTTCCGCCGTTTCTTCGGTTGCTTCGGTGAGCACGATCTTATAATCGGTAAGGTTCAGGTTGCCGAACAGTTTGCCAATGATGGGATTGATGATGCCCTGCACCAGCTTGTTGACAATAGCGGTGAACGCGGAGCCGACTACAACACCGACTGCCATATCCACCACATTGCCGCGCGCGATGAATTTTTTGAATTCCTCTCCAAAGGAACTCTTCTTTTTGTCTGCCATAATGTCCTCCTGAATCAAAAATTAAAGAGATGTTTCCCCGTCGGGGAGTATGATTTTTCCGGTATCGATCTTTCCGTGAATCCGTTCGTGATATGCCACGTTCGTGCGAATCAGATGGAGCATATGATTATTGGCATCCCGCCCATCCGCTTCCGCCACCGCAAGCATTTTTTTGTACAGATCCTCGTCAATCCGAACCGAAAAGGTGACCTTGTTTTTCTGTGCCATGGAGTCCTCCGATCATGCACGGGGTATTTTTCATATTATACCATACAGACTGCAAAAATGCAACGCCTCCCCGAAAAAAATACCAAATCCCCGTAATTTGATGCAAAAAACTTGACAAATCCCGGCTTTTGCGGTATAATATACCCCACCGGGGTGTGGCGCAGCTGGTAG
>JAZSQX010000248.1:0-7398 GCA_045538235.1 Eubacteriales bacterium | reverse complement strand
CCTTTGCGTTATCTGCGGGGACTTCTTACACGTTCTCCGTCTTCCTCGATGAAAACTCCAGTCCTTTTGGCGGTACTCTTTCTGTTTCTATCAACCACTAACTTACCACCCCCTTCTCTGCCTTCCTCTCAGATGGGGGGCGGTTTTTATGTTTCAAAAATTCACTTTTTCCGGCGCACAGGAGATTTTCGCTTGGAGTTTTTTTTATGTCCCAGAAATCCACCGATCGTGGAGGCAGGTATGACGGCAATAGTAAAGATCAGGGACTTCATAAATTCAAATCCGGAATCTGGGAGGGGAAGCGCCGATAACAGAAATAGAACGATGGCAGTAATGAGTCCCGCCATTGTACCAGCGAATGTCATGCCACCGGACAGTCGAACAGCGCCAATTCCGCCGATCATTGCGCTGAGATACAGTGTGCATAAAGACAACGGTACTGTGATGGCGGCGGGATCCGCTGTAGAGTATGCGATCAAACAGGAAAGCGGCAGTAAAATCAATGCCGCAATGAACCACACAATTTGAGATAGCAGGCAGGCGCGGAGGAATCCCCGTTCCCGTTTCAGATGAGTTTTCATAGAGCCTCCGAAGTATTCTGTTTGCTTTACTATATGATCCTGTTTCATCCGTTATTCTGAAAAAGAAAAAACTCCCGCAAGTGCGGGAGCGATGAGGGATTCCGATCAGTCAGCGTCCTCTGCGTGCACATCCACGTTGCGGACTGCGGTGCGAAGAATGCGGATTTTGTTGCGTTCATTGCTGGTTTCGATCAGAACGGTTTCGTCCTTGATGGAGACGATCTTACCGATGATACCGCCGATGGTGGTGATTTCGTCACCAACCTGAAGATTGTTCCGCATGGAATTGGTTTCCTTTTCCTGCTTCTTTTGAGGACGGTACATGAAGAAATAGAAGATTGCGATCATCGCGACCAGCATAATGAGGGTAGGCAATGCGCTTCCGGGATTGCCTGCACCGGTGCCGGTTGCTTCGAGAAATGTAAGCATAAGTGACTCCTTTGTATTTCGTTGCCTCTATTATATAACAAAACCGCACAAGATGCAATGATTTTTCGGAAATTCATAATAAGTTAATAAATTGCGTGATATTTTCTCATCAAATTTTAATCAAAGCACGCTCAAAACATCTTGACAGCCGGAAAATCCCATGGTATAATCTAACTGTACTAACACGAATAATACAGTTGATACAAAGGGAGGGATGAAGCATGAGTCTGATAACCGTGGATCTGCGGGATCGAAAGCAGCTCTACGAGCAGTTGACGGACAATGTCAAAAAATTGATCTTGACCGGGGAACTAAAGCCGGACGATAAACTGCCGTCTGTGCGGAGTCTGGCGAAGGAACTGGGGATTAACCCGAACACCATTCAGAAGGCGTACAGCGAACTGGAACGGACGGGGATCATCATGACCTTGCCGGGACGGGGAAGTATTGTGCTGGCAGACCGGGGCATTCTCCGGGACGACCAAATGGAACAACTGGTGGCGCGTTTTTACGCGATTGCAACGGAATGCGCGAACACCGGCATCACGGAAAGCGAATTTATGAAGGCAGCGCAGTCTGCGTGGAACCGAACGGGAGGCGGGAATCATGATACGAATTGAATCAATCCATAAGCAGTTTGACGTGGTAAAAAGCCTGAGCGACGTGTCCCTCGTCATTGAGACGGGCTCTATTTTTGGGATCATCGGCTCCAACGGCTCGGGAAAATCCACGCTGCTCCGAATTCTGTGCGGTGTGTACCGTCCGGACGGAGGCGAGGTGTTGTACGACGGGGAGACGGTGTGGGAAAACCCGGCAGTGAAAGGGAAGATCGTCTATCTGTCCGATGAGCAGTTTTTCCTCACCCATAGCACCCCGGCGGATATGATGGATCTGTACGCCAGCGTGTACCCGGGCTTTGACAGGGAAAAATTCCGCCATTATCTGGGTATTTTTGGGCTGGACGAAAAGCGGAAGATCACCACGTTTTCGAAGGGGATGCAGAAGCAGGTATCCTTCCTCTTGGGACTGTCCTGCAACACGGACTACATTTTCTGCGACGAAACCATGGACGGACTGGATCCCGTCATGCGACAGACGGTACGAAAAATTATCGCATCGGAAGTGGCGGAGCGGAATGTCACCGTGGTGTTCGCTTCCCACAATCTGAAAGAACTGGAAGACATCTGTGATCACGTGGCATTGCTTCACCGGAGTGAACTGCTTTTCGAAGCGGGCATCGATGACATTAAGCTGGGCATTCACAAGCTGCAGGTTTCCTTCCCGAAGGAACGGATGGAGGAAGCAGAAGCAACTCTGCGACAGCTTGCCGTGGTGTCCATGGAACAAAGGGGAAGCCTGTTTACGCTGACCGTCCGCGGGGACGAAGGAGGGATTTCCGATTTTGTCGGTTCCCTAAATCCGTTGTTTATGGAGTTCATCCCGCTGACACTGGAAGAAATCTTTATTGCAGAAATGGAGGAGAGAGGATATGAGTTCCGCGAAAGCATTATCGGATAAAAAATTTGGCATTGTGGGCAGATTCTTTGCCTTCAACCTGCGGTTTTACTGGCAGCATTTTGCTTTGTGCCTGATCGTGACCCTGCTCGGGATGGCGATGCCCAGCATGATCAGCGTGGATCGCTACGCTAACTACCGGACGAATCTGACGGAACGCATGGTACAGGGCCTGATGTCCGATGTGTCGGCAATCGGCATTCTGATCTCCATCGTCGCAGCGGTGTATTTCGGCATGACTGCCATGGCGTACGCCAATTCCAAGAAGCAGGTGGGCTGTTACCACAGTTTTCCCCTGAAGCGGGAGAGCATTTTTCTGACCGAGTCGGTGAGCCGCACCATTTATTATCTGATTTCGATTCTCCTGGGCTACGGTCTGAGCTATCTCGTTCTCGCCGCATCTCTCCCGTACGTCAACCAGTTTACCGGGGCGTTCTTCGAGAATATGGCAGTGGCGATTCTCCTGTATCTGTACGTGTATCATCTGTTCCTCCTGGCAGGATCTCTCACGGGAACGGACGTCATGAAATTCATGATGGCGTTCATCATTACCTTCCTGCCGGTGATCCTGTACGCGCTCGTAATGGTGTGTGTCGGGATTGGAAATTCGAAGATCTATATTGATTATTATATCTCGTTCGAATATCTGGGCAAAATCTGTCCGCCTCTGCGGATTGTGGAATATCTGGACGACAGCCGCGTGCCTCTTTTCCCCCGGATGCTCAATCTTCTCGTCGAAATCGTCCTGTACTATGCCGCCGCACTGGGACTGTACAAGTTCCGCAAGAGCGAGCTGACCGGCACCACCATCGTCTGGAAGCCCGTGTTTGCGGCGGTGAAATACCTGCTCATCTTCACTGCGACGATCGGCAGCGGATACGTTTTCGAGGGGATTTTCTCAGGCGGTACGGAAAGCCTGCGGATGCTCTTCGGTAATTTCTTCGGCTTTGCGGTGGCGTTCATGCTGACCAACTCCATCCTGTACCGCTCGGCACGTGCCATGTTCCGGGATTTGAAAAAAGCCGGAATTCTGGCGATAGTGATCGTGTTGTTCAACGTCATCGTCCCCTTCAATGCCTTCGGGATCATCGGCAAGCCCTATGCCGCTCCCCTCACCGACCGCATTCTAATGGTCATTGACGGGATGACGATCCCCTACGAGTCGGAGGAAAGTGTGGCGTATCTGACGGAGAATCTTTTGAACGAAAAGGAGGATCCTGGAAAGGATATGCCCATCTACGACGGCAAGCTGGCATATTACCGGAACGATACCTCTTACCGTGACCACATCAGTCTGGTGCAGTATCCGGGCGTGGGCATTCCTCTGGCAACCAATCGAAACGTGGAATATAACAGCGACGTGTGGGAGTGGATTTCCACCTCGGATGAGTATCGGGCACAGCGAGCAGCCATGGAACCGATTTCGATCTGGGATGTGGAGCGCATTCGCATCCAGATGGGCAAGCATTCCATCAATATGTACGCGGAATATACCGAGATGCAATATGAAGATGAGATCGTGGAAGTCCGGGGATTTAACACGGAGGTAAAGACCAGCTTCGGTCTCTACCAGTCGGTGGATGTCACCAATCCTGCTGCCATGGAACGGATTCTCACCTTAGCAAAAGAGGCGGAGGATGCCGGAACCACAGGACCCGTTCTCGGATATATCCGGGTGTACCACGCGGTGAGTAAGTGGATTGTATACCCCATCCACGCAAACGATCTGGCTTTGATCAACGCCATCCACGCGTTCCAGGATGCGGTAACCATGGAGAGCGGTATTGCCTATGAGGAAGAGGATCTTTTCGGCGAATACGACTCCCCGGAAGAGATTTATGAATCCCTCTACGATGAGATGCTGCTTCTCGTGATGCTGGACGAAATCACGGGCGAAATCCGGAAGGTGGACAAAGACACGTTCCTCAACCTTGCGGAGAAAACCGCCGTTCTGAGCGGAGACCGTTCCAGTATTCCGTTTGCCTTCGTGCGGGAATCCTTTATTCCCTATGCGCTGATCTTCGTGGAAGGGGAAGCGACGGAAGAAGACGCCCTCGCCATGATCCGGGATTACGTGGGTGTGGCAGAAATGGCAGCCAAATATTACGGAGAAGAATTCGGGGTTGTCATTGCGGAGTCGTACAGCGGCATGATGTCGGCGTACACAATCCGCTTCCGCCACGATGCGATCACCGGTGAGGAAGCCGGGGCAGTGTTTGATTCCCTCGGTAAGTAAAAACAGAAAAAAACGGTCAGTCCGGCGGAAAATACCGCTGAGCTGACCGTTTTTGATTCCTCAGGTTCCGCTGTATTCGGTCTCACGGGGACGGAAGATGAGGGAGATGCACCAGATTCCCGCCAGAGCGACTACGGTGTAGATGATGCGTGCAAGCAGGGAACCCTGACCGCCGCAGATCCAGGAAACCAGGTCGAACTTGAACAGCCCGATGGATCCCCAGTTCAGCGCGCCGATCACCACGAGAATTAACGCAATTCGATCAAGCATCACAAAGCTCCTTTCATTAGCGCTGAAGATAGTATGCCCCCGTTTTCGGTTTTTAAGCGGGAATTTGCCGGATGGGGACATTTTTTTTGAAACCTTCGCTATAATGCAGTGTGAGAACAATCGGGAGGTTTCGTATGCTTTCATTGCTTTTGTCCGTTCTGGCGGGATTTTCTGCCGTCATGCTGTCGTCATCGGGAGGGAATCACTTCCCGCCGCCCCTTTCCAGAGAGGAAGAAGATCGATATTTTCGTCTGGCACGGCGGGAAGGGGACTTTCACGCGAGAGAAAAACTGATTGAACACAATCTCAGACTGGTGGCGCACATTGTACGGAAGTACTATTCCTCAAGTCCCCAGGAAGACGATCTCATTTCCATCAGCACCATCGGACTCATCAAATCGGTGGACTCCTTCGATATCGACAACGGCGCGCGATTTGCCACCTACGCGGCACGGTGTATCCAGAACGAAATTCTCATGTATTTCCGTTCCCAGAAAAAACTGTCCCAGGAGGTATCTCTCAGCGAAACCATTGACACCGACCGGGACGGCAATGCCCTGACTTACGAGGATATCATCCGGTGCGAGGATACCATTGCGGACGACATTGACCGGAAGATGAAAACGTCGAAAATCGCGGCGTACATCACAAAAGGGCTGGAACCCAGAGAGAGGGAAATCATCATTCTGCGCTACGGACTGGATGGGGATGTGCCCATCACCCAGCGGGAGGTGGCAGAAAAACTGGGGATCTCCCGCTCTTATGTGTCTCGAATCGAAAAGAGTGCCCTTGACAAAATCCGCCGGGCACTTTGAGTGAATTCGGTTTATGTAGGCACACCGCGCGATGTGCCGGATGTGTGCGATCTATATGAAACGCTCTCACGGGCGTGCGGGACTATTATGAACCGAGAAAGCCGGAACTATGAATGGGCACGGGATGTAATTCTTGGCGGCAAAAAATATTTTTAGAAAATGAGAAAAAACACTTGACAAACCGATCGAAATAGAGTATAATACCAAGGAACAATAAAGCAGAACATTCTCCGTTCTCACCTTACTGCAGATGGCACGCTAAGGTTAATATTTGCAAGCGGTGATTTTTGTCGTACGGAGAAAGTTCTTTGTGCGATTTTTTGTTTTACTGAATTTGGAGGTGCTTCACTATTAGCGCGAAAGAACTTACCATCAACGATGACATCCGGGTCAAGGAAGTGCGTATGCTGGATGAAAACAACGGTCAGCTCGGAATTATGAGCCTGAACGATGCGAAAACCTACGCCTATGACCGCGGATACGATCTCGTACTGATTGCCCCTACGGCGACCCCCCCTGTTTGCCGAGCAATGGATTACGGTAAATACCGTTATGAAATTGACAAGAAAGAGAAGGAAGCCAAGAAGAAACAGCAGGTCATCGAAGTCAAGGAAGTCCAGCTCTCCTGCCGGATTGACACCCACGACTTTGAAACCAAGGCGAACCGTGCGATCAAGTTCCTTCAGGACGGCAACAAGGTGAGAGTATGTCTCCGCTTTAAGGGACGCGAGTTGGCTCACCAGGAATTTGGCAGAGAGATGCTTGCGAAGTTTGAAGCGGCCGTTTCGGAAGTCGGAACCGTCGATAAGAAGCCGGTAATGGAAGGGAAGCAGCTGACCATGTTTGTGGCTCCCATCAAGAATGCCGCCAAGTAAGATCGCGCCGAAAGCGTTTCTTTATCAGAATGAATAACCGCCCCTCGATACGACAAATTAGAAAATAATAACCGAAAGGATATGCAAAAATGGGAAAGATCAAGACACATAAGGCTTCTGCCAAGAGATTTGCCGTTACCGGCACCGGAAAAGTAAAGGTTTTCCATTCCGACCACCGTCATAACCTGGGTCAGAAGACCGCAAAGAGAAAGAGACACCTCAGAAGCAGCCAGATCCTCAGCCCCGCTATGACCGCAAACGTCAAGAGACTGATCAACAAGGACTGAATTTGAGAACACCTGAAAGTAGAGAAAGGAAAGAGACAAAATGGCTAAAGTAAAAGGCGCAATGATGACGCGCAAGAGAAGAAATAAGGTCTTAAAGGCTGCCAAGGGTTATTGGGGTTCTAAGAGCAAGCACTTCAAGATGGCGAAGCAGGCTGTCATGAAGAGCGGCAACTACGCATATATCGGACGTAAGCAGAAGAAGAGAGATTTCCGCGCTCTGTGGATCACTCGTATTTCCGCTCAGGCAAAGGTGAACGGAATCAACTATTCCCAGCTGATGCATGGTCTGAAGCTCGCCGGTGTTGACCTCAACCGCAAGATGCTTGCAGAGATCGCAGTATCCGACAAGGAAGCTTTCGCAGCACTCGTTGAGACTGCTAAGGCTGCTCT
>JAZSQX010000076.1:0-5835 GCA_045538235.1 Eubacteriales bacterium | reverse complement strand
CGTTGTAGGTGGTATGGAATCATCCCGAAGGGATGTATGTTATCAAGCCGACGACAGAGATACACGCTTGCGCGTAATGCCATGCGCGACTTCGTCGCAATTACATACAATGCGTGGGGCGCATTGATTACATGCCAAGCCTTCTTCATCGGCTTGGATAAAAAATTAAGCAACCCGATCGGGTTGCTTGATTTTTTGAAGGCGACACCCGGAATCGAACCGGGGAATAAAAGTTTTGCAGACTTCTGCCTTACCGCTTGGCTATGTCGCCATCTGCTGACGGGTCTTATTATACACCACTTCCCCGCCTTTGTCAAGTCTTTCCGGAAAATTTACTACAAAAATTATTTTCCCGAAAAACCGCGCAGATTCCGGCACTCCTCAATCGAGCACCTGTACGTCCACGGTCATGATCGTCCGCTGGAGATCCGTCCCGCGCAGCTCGATGGCGTAGTCTAACTCCATGGTGCCGCCCATCTCCCACGTGAAGCCGCCTTGGCATTTTTTCGTATACACCGCTACCTCAAAGGGCATCACGGGCGTCTCGTACACCGAATAGTGCCGTCTGCCCTCTTGGCACACCAAGGTGGAGATCACGTCCCCCGTCCGGTAGATGGACACGCAGTTTTTCCGCCGCTTTTCGTAGAGAATCACCGTCTCCGTGTGATCCATCCCGTCCCCTTCGGTGTAGGAAATGGCAATCGCCTCTCCCCGCGGGGTGCGTCTCTTCTCCATGGTACCGAGAGAACGGAAAATCACCGTGTCGTCGTCCTCGTCCATGGGGCGGATTCCCTGCTGCTCAAAGAGCCAATCCACAAATTCCTCCACTCGGCGGGTGACCGACTGCTGGTCTTCCTCCTCTTCCGCAAAGAAGGGCTCTTCCCCGGCAGGAGCGTAGGCACTCCGGTCGAAATACTCGGACAGTACCGCCCCTTCCCGATCGATCATCTCGCAGATGGCATCCCGCATTTCGTCGGGGTAGTCCTCCGGGGCATCCTCCGCATAGGGCTCCTCTTCACCCGGATACCGGGGCAGATCGAACAGACTCATCGCCTGTCCCATCCCCCCCGGATTGGTTGTAATTTGCCGGGACGTGAGGGTGATCTTCACCCGTTTCCTCTCTCCGAGCATTTCTTCTTGTCCGTATTCCTGTATCATTTCCTTCTCCTTACCGCCCCACTCACCGGAGAGCAGCGATCGTCTTTCGGAAATCCCCCATGCTGCCGTCACCATCAAAGGCGTGCCATGCCAGCACAAACCGGTCGGTGGGGTCCGTCCAGATGCCCTGATTGAAGGCACCCGATCCACGGAACACCTTGTGGTCATCTCCCTTCGGCAGCCAGAAGGACAGACCGTAATCCTCGTGTTCGTTGGGGTGGGAAACGGGATTTGTTGCGCGCTGAGTAAAGGATTCCGACAGCACCCGCACGCCGTAAAGCTCGCCGCCGTTCATGTAGAGTGCTCCCAGCTTTGCCATATCCACCGTCTGAATGAACAGTCCCGTTCCGCCCATGGCATGACCGTGAGGACAGGTAGCCCACGCCCAGCCCTGCATCTTCAGGGGAAGGAACAGCCGCTCGGCCAAAAGATCCTGTGCCGTTCTGCCAGCCGCTTTCGCCACCATGCGGGACACCAGATAGAAATTGGAGTCGGAATACGCGAACCGCTCACCGGGCTTGTACACGAAGGGATGGTTCAGTACCCGATCCAGCCAGTCCGCTTCCTTCCAAGAAAAGGCATCCTCGGTGTCGATGTCAAGGAACATCCCGCTGATTCCCACGGTTTGGGACATGACGATTTCTGCCGTCACATCTTTCCAAAGGGGATTCATCCCCGGGCGCTCATCGTGGAACAGATCCCACACGGTGGTGTCGTAATCCATCCAGCCCTCGTCGATGCAGATACCGCAGGCGGTGGTAATAAAATTCTTCGAAACGGAATAAATATCGTGACACACGCTGGAGGGGGCAATCACCTTTTCCCGGATCTCACCGTCGCAGTACATCGCCATGCGATACATGGGGTACCGTCTCTCCTTCGCAATTTCCGCCAGCTTATCAAGTAAAGTAAAACCTTTCATGCTCTTTCTCCTTTTTATGATGCTATTTTAATGATGTCGGTACCGGGCGCAAAATGGGGTGCTCCACCACCCGCAGTCCGTACCGCTCAATCCAATCTTTTGCAACCGCGGGGGCTGTTTCGTCCAGAATATCCTTCGGGGCATGGGCATCGCATCCCAGACATACCGCCGCTCCCATTTCGCCGCACAGGGCAAAGAACCGCTCGTGGGGATAGTTCCGATGTCCCCGGATTCCCAGCAGATTGATCTCCAGCGGAATCTCACATTCGATTGCACAGGCAATCAGCCGCCGGTATTCCCGATCAAACACGGCGGGATCCTCATCGTGGTGGTAGATATCCGGGTGCGCCGCATAGGAGAAGACCCCCGTGCGAAATCCCTCACAGCACTGATCCACAAACTGCCTGAGCTGGGCTTCGTCCGCCTTTTTGGTACCGGTATGACGGGCGCCGATTTCGTTTTCCACAAAATGCTGCCCCATAATCAGATAATCCACGGGATACCGGGTGATCCGTTTCAGAAACGCATCGAAATACTTGGGGTAATACTCCGCCTCGTAGCCGATTTTGATATCAATCCGTCCCCGATATTCCTCTTTCAGTGCCAGAAGGGTGGTAACGTAATCCTCCTGCTGCTCCGGACGCATCCGGAAGTTTGAGTAATAATCCCCCTCGAACACGTAGGGCGCGTGATCCGAAAATCCCAGCGTCGTCATACCCATGGCAATGGCGTTTTCGATATATTCTCTTTCCACCCCCGCCGCGTGGTTACACCGCCACGTGTGGGTGTGATAATTTGCCGTCATACAAGTCCTCCGCCAATAACATTCATACCTTGATATTATAGTGCTTTCTTCCCGTGAAGTCAAGAGTTTGGGCAAAATATTATAAAACCGGCTTGTGCCATGACGGATGAGGCGAAACAAAAGGATTCCAATCGCTGGATTTTATAGCCCATACTGCAAATCCAAATTTCCAGTAACGCCTCATCCACCATGGACGTTCGACTCGGTTGAACGTCGGCGGATCCACCTCTTCTTCCTCTGGTGAAGGCTTTGCGAAATTCATAATCTCGATTACACCAGTGATTCGTAACCCAATTTCTTCTAAAATTCATGAATTCATGACAATGGGGGGGAATCCGCGCACCACGGAGAGATTCCATACAACCTGACAAGCAGGAACTCATTTCCGAATTGGGTATTTCAAATATTCTGTCCGTTACAAGATGGCGTACAGGGCGTTTTCCAGCTTCTCCAAAGCCGAAGCGCGGTAGCGGTAAATACTGCTTCGCTCCATGGCGCACCGCTCGCACAGATCCTCCGCCGTCAGACCGTTTTCAAAATACAGTCCCGTGATGATTTCCGTCTCCGTGGGGCTCAGCAGCGTCATGGCGTGCTCTACCGCTGTCACGATCCCGCGGGTTTTGGTGATCCGCTTTTCCAGTGCCATTCGTCTCTCCGGTGTCAACTCCGTGGCATCCACCGTCTCCTCGTACACCGCCAGCGCGGCTCGATGAATGGGCAGTTCTCTGAGCAGCCGCACCGTTTTTTCGTTATGTATTCTCTTCTTCGTCATCGTCTCGTCCTCCTTCCGCATCGGCGACCTCCCACGCCCGGCAGATCACCAGTCCATCCTCCACGCATCCCGGGCAGTAGGGTTTCCCCGCCAGTCGGTATGCCGTATCACCATCAAACATTTGTTCTCCGCATTCTTCACAGCGAATTACGGGTTTTCTGCCAAATCCCCGTTCATACTCCGGTTTTCTCGTAAAATCCCTTCTCATCTTTCTCTGTTCCTCGTCATCTTTTCTTTCGCGGCATCGGGAACCGCGTTCGTCTTTCTCCAAAAAAGAACTTTTGTTCGGTGTCTGGCATATTATACCATATTGCCGGCGACTTGTCAAGAGGAAAATCAAAAGAGCCCGCCTCCCGCCGTCGATTGCCTTGACATTGTCCCGCGGGCTGTGTTATAATAAAAAAAATCCTCGAATGGAGGCGAATTATGGGACATATTCCGCAGAAAGATACCACGGTGGCAGGGATTCTCACCTTTGAAGAAGCCCTCGTGCCCTCCGGAGACCGTCCGTACGATGGGGAGAAATGGCTGTACGTCCCCGATTTTTATTCCGAATACCGTTACATCCTGGGGACACGGGGAAGCCGCCCCCTCATCGCCGTGGGGATCAACCCCTCCACCGCCGCGCCGGACGATTTAGACAACACCCTCAAATCCGTAGAGCGCATCGCCCTCGGAAACGGCTACGACAGTTTCATCATGTTCAACGTCTACGCCCAGCGCGCCACCGATCCCAATCACATGGAGAAGGTCTGTAACGACGCCCTCCACCGGGAAAACATGAAAGCCTTTGACTACGTTTTGTCGGAGGCGGCAGCGGGCGGCTCCTCCCCCCACGTCTGGGCTGCCTGGGGCACCATTATCAAAAAACGCCCCTACCTGCCCCTCTGTGTCCGTGATATGATCACGTTGGGGGCGCGGTACGGAGCGTCCTGGTTCACTTGCGGCGCGCGATCCAAAGTGGGAGGTCACCCGCATCATCCCTTGTACTTACGGAAGGATGCTGTCCTCGATCCCTTTGATGCCGAAGCCTATTTACGGGAATTTACGGTGTGACCCACAGGGTCAGAGGTGCGGTGTCCATGTACTTGCCCAAGTCGTCAATGACAATGCGATCCCCTTCGATCACGTAAACACGCACGCAGGCGCTTCCCTTTTTGCCCGTCTTCGGGTCTTCCGCGGAGATGGCAACGCTGAGTCCCTCCCGGATGATGGCGGCGGAATAGCGGTCTTCCCAGAAGGGGAGCAGTTCGTTTACCAGAGTGAACTGCGTTTCCGGGGTGATGCCCATACCGCGGACGGAGAAGCATCCGTTCCGGTTTCCCTTGCACAGCACGTCAAAGGTGCCATTTACCGCGAAAGATACGGAAACCCCCGCCGGATTTTCATGAATGCCGAAAAATTCTGCCACGGGAATGCCCCCAATGGTGGTCAGCCCCCGCTCCTCAGTCTGGGAGAGATCCACGATCTCACGCCCACCGATGAGGGAGGACTCGATTTTCGACAGGTACTTCGTAAAGCCCCGCCAGCGAACGCCACCTTCCCGGCACTGCTCCGCGATGGCGGCAATCTGCTCATCCGGCAGTCCCGCAACCTGCGCGAGAACGGCGTTCTTTTCCAGATAGAATACGCCCAGCGTCCGGAAGCGGTCGTAGTTTGACCAAATCGTGCGCTTGATGGAGACGATGTCTCTCGCTTTTCTCTTATCACATACCATGTTTGTAGAATCTCCTGTTTTACAAGTGTGCTTTTGTTTGGATAGTTCATTATACCACAGTCCGGGCAGTTTGTCAACGGGGAATCTCCCGGATCCCTTTTACCTTTTGTGCTGATAAAATTATCTTCGTCGATTTTATAAAAAAGCGTTCACATTTCAGCGGACAAAGCCGTATCCACACTTGGCTTTTTTCCCCATACCTTGAAAAATTTATAAATATTATTGTGCAATAAAATCAGATGGAACTTTATGGAGCATTTTTCGTAAAATATACAGGTATAACAGAACTGTGAAAGAGTTTGATAAAACTGAAGTTATCTTATAGAAATCAACAAATTTCAAATATTATGTTGTTCAATTCCTCTTTTTTGAGTGGTAAAATATAGCTGTAAAATCAAAAAGGAGGTTCTTCATATGAACACAGACAAAATTTTAGCAGAATCCATCGCAAAGGACTATGC
>JAZSQX010000152.1:0-5913 GCA_045538235.1 Eubacteriales bacterium | reverse complement strand
GATGCACGGTTCTCCAAGGCGGAAAACAGCCGGGTGAACGACTTCAACTCATCCATTTCCTTTGATGCACGGATGTTCCGCGAGGACATCGAAGGCTCGATTGCACACGCGACCATGCTGGGTCGGTGCGGCATTATTTCTCCCGAAGAATCTGACAAAATTGTGGCGGCACTGAAAGAAATCCGAAACGATCTGGAATCGGGGGCTCTCCCCATCGATCCCGAGGCGGAGGACATCCATATGTTCGTGGAGGAGGTTCTCACGAAGCGCATCGGTGACACGGGCAAGCGCCTGCACACCGCCAGAAGCCGCAACGACCAGGTGGCACTCGATATCCGGCTTTACCTGAAAAAGGAGATTGCCGAAATCCGCGCTCTGGTACGTTCTCTCCTCGGAGCGATTGCCGACACGGCGAAAGCCAATGCGAATGCGGTCATGCCGGGATATACCCACCTCCAGCGCGCTCAGCCTGTAACCTTCGGACACTATATGCTGGCGTATGCCCAGATGTTCATACGGGATGACAAGCGTCTCGCCGAAACCGCTGTCCGTACCTCCGTATCCCCTCTCGGTTCCGGTGCGCTGGCTTCCACCACGTACCCCATCGACCGGTTCCTGGTGGCAGATCTTCTCGGGCTCGACGGTGTGACGGAAAACTCCATGGACGGCGTGTCTGACCGGGATTTCCTCATTGAACTGGTTTTCGATCTGTCCCTCGTGATGATGCATCTCTCCCGCTTCTCCGAAGAGATCATTCTCTGGTGTACCAGCGAGTTCTCCTTCATTGAACTGGACGACGCCTTCTCCACCGGCTCCTCCATCATGCCCCAGAAGAAAAATCCCGACATCGCCGAGCTGGTTCGGGGCAAAACGGGACGGATTTACGGGGATCTCACCACGGTGCTGACCATGATGAAGGGCATTCCCCTGGCGTACAACAAGGATATGCAGGAGGACAAAGAGGCAGTATTCGATGCCATCGACAACGCAAAGCTGTGTATTGAGCTCTTCACTTCCATGCTCGCCACCATGACCGTCAAGCGGGATCGTCTCCGCAAGGCGGCTTCCGGCGGATTCATCAACGCCACCGACTGTGCCGACTATCTTGTGAAGAAGGGTCTTCCCTTCCGGGATGCCTACAAGGTCAGCGGTCGGCTGGTTGCGCACTGCATCCAAAACGGCACCGACCTGGAATCCCTCCCTCTGGACGTGTACAAAACCTTCTCCCCCCTCTTTGAAAACGACGTATATGAAGCGGTGAATCTGGATCACTGTGTGAATACCCGTACCGTTTATGGCGGTCCCTCCCTCCCCTCCGTGGAGCACCAGATTGCTCTCGTGGAGGAATATCTCAAACAAGCAGGTGAATAACATGACGAAGAAAATCAAAGCTGCCGTTGTGGGTGCCACGGGGTATGCAGGTGCCGAGCTGGTTCGCCTGCTTGCTTCCCACCCCATGGTAGAAATCAGCGGTCTGTCCTCCGTCTCCTTTGCCGGCAAGGACATCGCGGAAATTTACCCCAACTTCAAAAAAATCTCTTTCCCCACCCTCACCGATGCGGACACCGCCATCCAGGGTGCGGACGTGGTATTTGCTTCCCTTCCCCACGGTCTGTCCGAACCCATCGCGGAGGAATGCTTGAAAAACGGCTCCCTCCTCATTGACCTGGGTGCTGACTTCCGTCTGGAATCCGAAGACGTGTACAGCGAATGGTACAAAAAGCCTTTCGACAAGCCGGAACTCCACGGGGATGCGGTATACGCTCTGCCGGAACTCTTCCGGGATCGGATTGCGGATGCGAAAATTATCGCCAACCCCGGCTGTTATCCCACCGCAGCCGCTCTGGCGCTGTTCCCCGCTCTGAAACTGGGCTTCATTGAAAAATCCGGTATCATCATCGATGCCAAATCCGGTCTCACCGGGGCAGGTCGCGGCTTGACCCAGAACACGCATTACGCCGAAGCAAACGAAACGCTGTCCGCCTATAAGGTTGCAGCTCATCGGCACACCCCCGAGATCGAGCAAACCCTCTCCTATGCGGCGGGAGAACCCCTCCATCTTCTGTTCGTGCCCCATCTGCTTCCCGTGAACCGGGGCATTGAGGAAACCATCTACGCAAAGCTCACCGGAGACGTTTCCGCAGACGAAATCCGCAAGGCTTACGTGGACTTCTACAAGGACGAGCCCTTCGTCCGCATCGAGGCCGCCGGAAATTCTGCGCAGATCCGCAACGTGGTTCGCTCCAATTTCTGCGACATCTCCGTCCATGTGGACACCCGTACCAACACCCTGATCCTCTGCTCCTGCATCGACAATATGGTGAAGGGCGCCGCCGGTCAGGCAATTCAAAACATGAACATTCATTTCGGTCTGGATGAAGCATGCGGTATTGATATGCTTCCCGCCGGATTCTGATACGATACGAGGATTGATTATGGAAAACTTGAAATTCACTCCCATCGAAGGCGGTGTCTGTGCCGCAGAAGGTTTTCGCGCCTGCGGGATTCATGCAGGACTCAGAAAGAATGCCGAGAGACTGGATCTCGCCATGATTCTGGCGGATGACCTCTGCACCGCCGCCGCTACATACACCACAAACAAAGTTTTTGCCGCTCCCGTCGGTGTGACACGCGCCCATCTGGCTGACGGCAAGGCACGCGTGATCATCTGCAACTCCGGCAATGCCAACGCCTGCAACCCCACAGGGTATGAAACCGCCAACGCTACCTGCGCCGCCGTTGCTGCCGCTCTCGGCATCGACGAAAACGACGTGGTAGTAGCATCGACCGGGGTTATCGGCGTCTGCATGGACACGACTCCCATTGTAAACGGCATTCCCACCCTCCTCGCCGGACTTTCCCACGACGCACAGGGTTCCGACACGGCGGCAAGAGCCATCATGACCACCGACCTTGTGAAGAAGGAATTCTCCTACTCCTTCGAAGTGAATGGCAAAACCGTGAAAATCGGAAGCATCTGCAAGGGTTCCGGCATGATTCATCCCAATATGGGTACCATGCTGGGATTCATCACCACCGACTGCGCCATTGATGCCGAACCGCTCCACACTGCCCTGCTCGCCGCTGTCAACGACACCTTCAACATGGTCTCCGTAGACGGTGACACCAGCACCAACGATACGGTCGTGGTTCTCGCATCCGGCAAAGCGGGCAATGATGCCATCACCGACACCGCAAGCGACGATTATAAAATCTTTGCCTCCGCTCTCATGCAGGTTTGCCGGGATATGGCACTCGCCATTGCCGCAGACGGCGAAGGTGCGACCAAACTGCTGAAATGCGTGGTCACCGGCGCGAAGTCCGACGAAGATGCCAGAGCATTGGCGAAATCCGTCATCGCTTCTTCCCTGGTGAAGACCGCCATGTACGGATCCGATGCCAACTGGGGCCGCGTGATCTGTGCGCTTGGCTACACGGGGCTCAACATCGACACCTCCAAGATCGACATTTCCTTCGCTTCCGCTGTGGGAGAAATTCCCGTCTGCAAAAATGGATGCGGCTATCCCTTCGATGAAGACACCGCGAAAAAGATTCTTCTGGAAAAGGAAGTGGAAATTCGCTGTGCCATGAACGACGGCTCCGCCAATGCCACCGCGTTCGGCTGTGACCTCAGTTACGAATACGTTCGCATCAACGGCGACTACAGAAGCTGACGGAGGATTGTATGTCTATCACCAACGAACAAAAAGCGGGCGTTCTTATTGAAGCCCTTCCCTATATTCAGAAATACACCGGTAAGACCATCGTAGTCAAGTACGGCGGCAATGCGATGCTGTCGGATGAGCTGCGGAATGCCGTGATCAGCGATATGGTTCTTCTGTCTCTGACTGGAATTCACGTAGTGCTCGTCCACGGCGGCGGTCCCGACATCAACGATATGCTGAAGAAAATCGGCAAAAAATCCGAGTTCATCAACGGTCTCCGCTACACGGACGAGGAAACCGCGGAAGTGGCGCTGATGGTGCTGGCGGGAAAAACCAACAAGCAGCTCGTCGATCTGATCGGGAGAACCGGCGGACGGGCGATGGGTCTCTGCGGGCTGGACGGCGGGCTGATCAAGGCGACCCGCTACACCGATGCGGAAGGCACCGACTACGGCTACGTGGGTGAAATCACCTCCGTGAATGCGGACGTGATCCGAGACGTGGTGGAACGGGGATACATTCCCGTCATCTCCACCGTTGCCCATGCGGAGGACGGAAACGGCATCTACAACGTGAATGCCGACACCGCTGCCGCAGAAATTGCGGTAGCGCTGAATGCAGAAAACCTGATTCTTCTCACCGATACCCAGGGGGTCCTGCGGGATCCCAAAGATCCTTCCAGTCTGATTTCCGTTATCCGACGGGACGAGGTAGAAGGGCTTAAGGCGGACGGCGTGATCTCCGGCGGGATGATTCCCAAGGTGGAATGCTGTGTCACCGCGGTGGACGGCGGCGTCAAGACCTTCATCATCGACGGACGCATCAAGCACTCCATTCTCATTGAAATGCTCTCCGAAGAGGGCATCGGAACCATGTTTACCTGACAGGAGGCTCTTATGAACCGCATCGATACCATTGCATTTGACAAAGAAAACATCATGGGCACCTACGGCAGACTGGAACTGGTTCCCGAATCTGCCTGCGGCGCCTGCATTACGGATAAAAACGGCAAGGAATACGTGGATTTCACCAGCGGCATCGGTGTCAACATCTTCGGATGGTGCGACGAGGGCTGGAAAAATGCCGTCAGAGAGCAGATCGACCGCTTCCAGCACATCTCCAACTACTTCTACTGCGACAAGGCATCCGAACTGGCGCATATTCTCGCCGAAAAGAGCGGCATGAAGAAAATGTTCTTCGGTAACTCCGGCGCGGAAGCCAACGAAGGTGCCATCAAGCTGGCGAGAAAATACAGCTTCGACAAGTACGGCGAAGGCAGAAGCACCATTGTGACCCTGAATCAGTCCTTCCACGGGCGCACTGTCACCACCCTTGCCGCGACCGGACAGGATGTGTTCCACCAGTTCTTCTACCCCTTCACCGAAGGATTCCGCTACTGTGAACCCGCTGACATGGATGCTATGCGCG
Source organism: Eubacteriales bacterium (assembly GCA_045538235.1). GTDB lineage: Bacteria > Bacillota > Clostridia > Oscillospirales > CAG-272 > UMGS1696. The sequence continues at coordinate 820 of JAZSQX010000152.1, read as the reverse complement.
CCGCCTGCACCGAGGATGTGTGTGCGGTGATGCTGGAAGTGGTACAGGGCGAAGGCGGCGTCAACGTGATGCCGAAGGAATACCTCAAAGAACTCCGCGCCTTCTGCGACGAAAAGGATCTCATCCTCATCATCGACGAAGTTCAGACCGGCATCGGTCGGTGCGGCTCCTTCTTCGCGTATCAGAAGATGGGCATCACCCCCGATATCGTCACCTCTGCCAAGGGTCTGGGAGGCGGTCTCCCCATCGGCGCGTTCCTCTGCGGCGAAAAATGCGAAAACACCCTGGGTCCCGGTATGCACGGCTCTACCTTTGGTGCCAATCCCGTCTCCACTGCCGCCGCGTGCCACGTGGTCTCCCGCCTGGATGACGCTTTCCTCGACGAAGTGGAAGCATAGGGCGCCTACATCCGGGAAAAGATCGCGGCACTGGGGCTTGCCAACGTAAAGGAAGTGAGAGGATGCGGCATGATGATCGGCATCGCCGTCGCAGGCTCTCCCAAGGACGTTCTGAAAAAGGCGTTTGAATTGGGACTTCTGGTTCTCACAGCGGGCAAGGACGTGGTTCGTCTCCTGCCTCCGCTGACCATTACTTACGAAGAAATTGACCGTGGACTCTCCATTCTCGCAGAAGCATTGAAATAAGCATCAAAAACGAAAGGATACGGAACCATGAAACATTTACTGAAAATGTCCGACCTCTCCCGGAATGATATTTTTGAAATTCTGGATTTGGCGGCAAAGCTGAAATACGAAAACAAACAGGGCATCGCGCACCCCATTCTCAAAGGTCAGTCCCTCGGTATGATCTTCCAGAAGTC
>JAZSQX010000054.1:0-7579 GCA_045538235.1 Eubacteriales bacterium | reverse complement strand
CCTGCACGATCTGCGACACCAGCACCACGCCGCCGACCACCGCGCACACGTGCTTGTCCGTGATCCCCACCACGTCAATCCCCTTGTGTTCCTCCACGTTACCGTTCAGCATCCGCCGCCCGTAGGGGGATGTCACCTTGTATTTGCCAGAGTAGATCATGCTACTCCTCCTTCCATTCCGTCGGCAGTCCCATAACTTCGTCATACAGCCGCGTCGCTACGTCGTTTCCGCCCAGCGCGTGATAGGCGGTGTATGCCCGTTTCAGGGCTTCTTTCGCATAAATAGGGCAGTGCTTCCGATCCATGTATTTGTCGTGGTTTCGGATGATCTCAGCCCGGAGCAGACATTGCACACCGTTTTCCAGCGCGGTTTGACGCTTTCTCTGCATCCGAATGTATGTGATCATCCCCGTGGCGATGCCGCCAAATACAAACGGCACCGCCCACGCTATGATTCTGTCAACCATTTTCTTCTCCTCCTCCCCACGCTCACCGAACGCCGTACTTCTCCAGCACCGCCAGAACCTCGTCTGTCAGCACCTTCTTTAACTGTCCATAAGGCATTTTGAGAAGCGCACCAATCAGAATATCCATGTCAGTCGCTTTCTCTTCCTGTTCTGCTACTCGCCTGTTATAAGCAATGATTTTTTCTTTCAGTTCGGGTTTCATTCCGTCACTCCTTCCAGAATCATCGTCAGAGCCTCGTTCAGCTCGCCTGTGGTGGCTTCCAGCGTATCGACACGGGCATTCACGCCGCTTGTCTCCGCGTCGGGATCAAATCCAACGTCCACGGAGAATCCGAGGTCTGCTTCAATCTCCGCTTTCACGGCGGTCTTGATCTCACGCACCCGGTTCACATAGGCAATGGCGGCATCCGTGTCGGTCAGCATATTCCGCAGGATTTCCCGTTCCTTGCGCTCGGAGTATTCCGCACGAATGCGCTTCTCTACTTCCTGTTCAAAGGCAGACTGGATCATACCGTTTTTATAAAAAAGTTTGGTGTGTTTCATCTCATTCAGCCTCCTTCAATGCGTATGTAATTTCACTCGGCACCGCGTATTCGTACTCATTCACCATCGTAATCATGCCGCCGCCCTCTACGGGGATGTAGTTGTCCTCGGAGAGCAGGTCGGAGATGTCGGTGATAACGGGTTCGGCAAGTTTATACATAACAGTAACAGGATTACCTGCCGCATACAGTTCAGTGAGACGTGATTTCCATTCTGCAAGAGATGTGAGCGCAGTATCGACCAAATACCATCTTGCCATGTCTCCCCCTTGCCTAAACCTAACAGCGTTTTCTCCCGCAACACCGCCAACCCCAACATTGTAGTGGCTACATACACCACGCACATCCGAACCACGTGAATAATCGTAATTAACGCCGTCGAGCGTGAGTCCTATAACCACCCCACCGCTCGTCCACTCCGCAAAAGGTTCTGTTCCGTCAAGCTCAATTTTCTCAACCTGCTTCACAAACTGCTTCTTCTCCCAGTCCACGTAGTTGTACACCGAATCGCTCACGCCCCAGCCGTAGCCGTCCAGAGCCTGTACCGATGCGGGGATGGGGAGGGTGGAACGGGTGTATGGCTTAAAGTCGTCTGCTGTTAGAACGCCTTCGAAAATGCCGCATTTGTCGTAGTACAACATTGTTTTCCCGCTTTGATTTGAGCCGTAAAAACTTTTTACAGTCTTATTGGGTTCGGTTGTTACGACGCAATAAGATTCTGAGGTTCCATCCGAAAATGTCATGGTGCTTTCGGTTGTTCCGTCCGTGTATGATATTTTCAGATTCACTCTACCCGAATCACTTTCAGTATTCTTGCCGTACAACACGAATGTATATCGAGTATTCGGTTTGAAATCGTTATAAATGATTATCCCGCTAATTTTATTTGCACTGAATACCACTGTCCCCGTTGTTGCGTCTTTTTTCGCTCCTCCTACAACCTCAACCAACTTATCCGCCATCGCCTCGCCACCGAACAAATTCACCCCCACGCTCTCAACCTCTGTCACGGGTGCGGAGCGGAGACTACCTTCGTCATAAGGTTCATAGCCACTCGTAAAGCGGCAATCCTCAACGCTTGTCGGTTCGTTGCCTGCCCCATACATTACAGTAAGGTCTACGAATTTCGGGAAAAATGTTTTGTTATTGAACACAGTTTCTGTACTGAATACGTCGATAGTTGGATATCCCTTTAAGTCTTCGGTTGCCGTCACTATCTGCTCGTCTGTTCCGTTTTCGCTGGTGGTGATAGCCCAACCAATGTGGACAGTTACATTTCCACAGTTTATATAATATTTATGTCCGTTGATGACTTGTATGGGCTTAATACCAGCACTGTTAAACGTTACTCTTGCTGTGGCTTGCCCGTTTACCGTTATACTACCGTCGCCATTAAACGTCAAAGTGATCCCATTGCTTGTTGTGGTAAGAATTTTGTTAGCATCCATCAGCTGGTTCCACTTTAATGTTCTGCCTCCCACCATGCCAACCTCGGCAAACGGCAGAGCATTGGCTGGTACGTCTTTGCTATACGCCACCGTGTCGTCTGTTTCATACGGGTCTGGCGTGATCCCCTGCTCCAGATTCGTCAGCCGCTTCTCGTTCCTGGAAATGCGGGATTCGTTGCGCAATGCCCGCTGGTACGTCTCCGTATAATCCTCCGGGATGGTCGCCAACACCGCCGCGCCCTTCGCCTCGATCCGCTCTTCCACCTCCGCCGTCTTTTCCTCCGCCGCCGCGTCCAGCGTAGCTCGTTCAGCCGCCCCGGCGTTCTCCACGTCCGCGACTTCCACCGCCCCCGCGTCCTGTACCGCCTTCACCTGAGCAGAGCCGGCGGTCGCAATGGCGGTCAGCTTCTCGCTTGCCGTGTTCCCGATGGATGCGAGAGCGGCGTTTTTGGCATCCCCAACATCTTTAACCGCCGCGTCCTTGATGTCCTGTGTGTCGGTTTTGAGCTTCTCCACCGCCGCCCGGTCTTCCGCCACCTTCTGGGCGTTCTTTGCAAAGTTCGCCTGTTCCGCGCAAAACTCCTCGTAAGTTCCGGTATATCCGCCCCTCACCGCCGCGGCGTAGGCCGTGATATTGCCGACTTTTTTTCTCACACTCATTCGATGATTACCTCCAATTCTCCCGTGTTTTCGTTCAGTTCGAAATCGATCTCGTCCACGATGTTGTCCGTCCGAACGAGATACAGGATCCCGTCCTCGTTGTCCAGTTCAAATTCTATGTACCCATTCGCCACCGCCACCTGCTCCGCCCGGTCTGCAGACTTTGCGGCGGATGAGGCGGAGGATGCGGCGGATTTGGATGAGGCTACGGATTTTTCGGCTGCCGTTTCAGCGGATTTTTTGGAGTTTGCCGCGCTTTTCGCATCCAAATAGGCATCCGATGCCGCCTTTTCTGCCCGGTCAGCCGCATATGCCGCAGCTGCAATAATCTGCTCGCCTGCGGTAGGCGGTACCGTCGGGAACGGCTCGCCGTTTAAGGCACCGCTTTTTTTTACGGTGATCTGTGTCTCATTCGTTGTGATCCGCTGGGTGGTGACTCCGTCATGATACCGTACCCCGTGGAGCCAGACTTTCCACGTTCCATCGGAAAGATTCAGATGCTGCTCTTCCGTGATCCTGTCCTCTTTGTCCAGCTTGATGTCATACACCTCTCCGCCGTTCTGCCAATGTGACCATTTTTCCGTTCCATCCCAGTCCGAAGTCTGAAACGTAAACGCGACCGTTAGGTAGTCAATGGTGTCGGAGACCACGAGAGGGGATGACAGCTTAAGCTCCTGCCCGCGCACTCGTCCTGTGATCATTCGTCCTCACCTCCCGTCTGTTGGCCTACCTGCCGGAATCTGTCCGACTCCTCCTTGATTTTGCGTGCCAGGATCCCATCCGCTTCATCCACCGTGATCCACGGCAGCTTTCGCAGAATCGTCTCATCGTCCAAATGTGCAGCTGCAGCCAGAACCATCTCTGTCTGCTCCGCTTCATTCACCACCTGGCTTCTTTTGTAGGTGGGTACGTCGTCGATTCCCGCCAGCTCCAGGATCTGCTCTATAAAGTCCGTCACGCACCCCTCAAACAGATCATTCTTGGCGTTCAGCGGTTCGTATGCCGCCCGAATTTCCGTAGCCGTTACGTTACCCGCTGAAATCTTCTGCACATCGACCGCCATGAAATTTGTGAAGAGAAGATCCCTCAGCTCCTCCAGGGAAAATTTATGGGCGTCTACGGGTGTCTCTACGGTGTGGGCTTCCACCCCGGCACCGTCATCTCCGTTGGCATGTGCGAAATGGTTTATCCGGATTTGCTCGATGAATTTCTCATCGTCCTCTGCGTTCATACCGTCGCAGTTTTTCAGGATCCAATAAATAAAATTCCCCTCGTCGGTGTTGTTGATGAGACCGGATGCAATCAGATCGTAGGCATCGATCACGTGCCGGTTTCCCACAATATCGGACTGCTCCAGGGGGGTCTTTAGAGGAACGATGGGGAATTGGCTATAGTTCCCGCCGTTTTGCGTGGTCTCCATGGCGCCGGTTCGGACTGTCGTGAGCTTATAATCGTGCTTTGGCACACGTTCAACCAGCTCCGCACCGTCCTCCCGGATGTAATCCGTCATACCGTCAATCTCGTACAGCGTGGCCAGCAGGGGCTTGTCCGGTGCCAGCTGCCAGAATCGGATGCCAGCACCAAGCGCCCCGCTGAATTCGTCGTATAGCGGGACAAATTCCCGGACGGAGAACACATCAATGTGGTCGTAGTTCCAAAAACCGAACGACACCGCTCCGTTGTGCGCTTCTGTCGCAAGACGCATCAGATCTCGGTCAAAGTTTTTCCCCAGCGCGGCCTTGGTCTCGGGCTTTTCGAAATACACCCCGTTGGAAAGCAGATGTCCCACTGCCTGGGTCACGAAATATCCGTACCAGTTGGACGGAACCTTGTGATTCGGAGACCAAATATCCGGCACGGCCTTGCCGTAGATGTTGTAGATCATCTTTTGGAGTCGCATTATCGTTGGATTTTTGAGATGGTAATACTCGTTGGCATCCATCGCCGTTTTGTAAAGAGCAGATGACTGGTGCTCCCGAATTGCGCGAAGAATAAATTCACGCCGCTCCTGCTCGTTGTCTCCAAGAGCCGCCAGATCGTTATAGGTCAGTATGTCGATCACCTCCAGATCGGTATATATTTATCCGCCGCCTGACGGATCTTGTTCTTCATGATGGTACTGCAAAAATACCGCACGTCGTCCATAGCGTGGTCGTTTTCCTTGATGACCTTGTCGGATTCAGACGCATCGTCCCATCGGTACAGGCCAAATTCCCGGATACAGTCAGCACAGGATGTATGGATTTTGATATTCCCGTTCTTCAAGCAGGTGGCAACGCGCCGGATACCGTCCTCCACGGCGTTGTCAGCCTGTTTCACGCGGAATCCACGTTTCCGTAGGGCGGCAATAAAAGACGCCGCTGACGGGTCCACAATCACTTGTCGCACATCGTATCCTTCTGCCAGCTTCATGATCTCGCCGCAGTATTCCTCGTCCGTCTTCATAACCTGCTTCTCCCGGCCTCCGTAGTAATATTCCGCGATTCGAACGGCGTGCTCACCGTTCACGCACCAAAGCCCGGCAGAAAACGGGTTCATCGTTCCGTAGTCGATGGAGATATAATACTCACCGTCCTGCGGGATTTCGTCCGTTTTGCAGTCGTCGGTGAAGTGATAAACCAGCCCCTCCGCCAGCACCCAAAGACCAAGGATATATCGGTCATAGTAAACCGTGCCTTCATATTCGCGTTTCAGATTCTCCCGAAACGCATCCGGCAGAAATGGATTGTCGTCTATTGTGTAAACCTGCGAGAAAATGTCCGCGCCGGAATCAAGAAACCGTTTCAGCCAATGCCCCGGATATTGCGGATTGTATGTGCCGTCAAAGCAGCTGTAGTCCTTGTCAAGACGCGATTTCAGGAGCTCGAACACTTCCTCCGACCAGTCCGCCACCTCGTCGCCGTAGCAGTATTTGATAGACGCGCCGCGGATCTTCGAAACCTGGGAAACCTTTTCCGCGCCAAGCGCATAGCACCGCTCCCCAAACAACATTACCGTGTTGTCGGAGGAAATCGTGCCGACCAGCCCGTCGCCGTAGATGTTCCGCATGGGCTCCAGCACGTTTCGCTCAATGGTGGATTTCGTCACACCGAGGATCACGCAGAGCCCGTCCAGACCGATACGCTCCCGAATCCGCAAGGGGATGATCCACCGGAAATCCAGATACGTTTTCCCGGAACGCGTCGCGCCGCCTTTGAAATTCCAGCGATGGTGTGCGTTTTGTGCAAACTCAAGTTGTTTCGGACTTAATAGCATTCTTGAACTCCTCTAACAGTCTGTCCAGCTTTTCCTCAGACGTGCGGTTCCGGTCGTGCGCCGCATTGTACCGCTTCATCATTTTGTCGGCTGCTGAAATGCGCGTATCGAGCGAGGCATCCAGTCCAAACGAATCCTTTTCCTCTCCTCGCATGACCCGAGAATAAAACTCCATGATTTCATCGGCCGAGGCGACGCGCTTGGCGTGCTGTTCCGAAAGCCGCGCCGCGATGTACTCGGAAATGTCTGGTTTTGAAAGGTTTTCAGAGCCGATAGACCGCGCCGTTTTTTGGCTGTACCCCGCTTTTATGGCCGCTTCGGTGGCATTGCCGCACTCGATATAATAATCCGCAAATGCCAGCTGTTTTGGCGTGAGTGCCATTTACTCACCGCCTTTATAGAGAGCCAGAAGCACCTCGACAACGTCCGCCATGCGCGGAGACTCGCAGTAAACCTCGCGCCTGTTTTTTCCTCGCTCCTCGTCGAAAACGGTTTCGCACACTTGATAAATCGTGCCGATTCTCTCCGTCTTTGCGGAATAATATTGGATCTGATTGATCCGTATATACCGCCCACGCTGGCAAAGAGCCGTCTGAAGGCGTTTTGCAGTTTTACGTAAATTCATCGGCTCACCTGCCTCTCGAAATAAAATGAAAAAGCCGCACGATAAAATCGTACGGCTCATAGGCTCAAAGATGCGGCATGGTGGGCTCGAACCACCAGCAGGAATCGGGTTCCCACTTTTCCACGTCGCGCCGATCAACGCGCAGACGCTGCCGCCGTTCCAACCGGAATCCCACCGGGGCGGCGAATGACTCGCCGAGCCATTTTTACAGAGTTGGCTTGTATGAAAGGAGGGCGGGCGAAAAACCGTAAAAAGCCCGCTGGGATGCCGCTGTTTTTGGGTCGCGCACAGACGGCTCAGAAGCGCATCGAGGTGAAAATCTTGCCCTACTTTTATGATAACATGGATTTCAAACTAAGTCAAACTGATGTGTTCTCACCTCCCCCCCGCGCCTTTTCCATCGCCTTTTCTCGCCGGTGATCCACTCCGTGGAGCTTCTCGTATTCGATAACGGAAGAGATAATCGAGAGAAATACCCGGCTCAACCTCGGAAGAAGCGGCAGGAGGAACAGCACGACCCGCCCTGTTTCCAATACGCGACCCGTGTACAAGACATGGCGGAACGCGCAGATCAAGATTCTC
>JAZSQX010000263.1:0-4142 GCA_045538235.1 Eubacteriales bacterium | reverse complement strand
CACAGAACGACATGGCTACGATCCGACTTAGACCATGATCTTCTGATCGTGTTCCTTGTCAACGCCGTAAGCGAGAGCTGCAGCGGTGGGCTCGTTGATGATACGCAGGACTTCCAGACCCGCGATCTTACCGGCATCCTTGGTGGCCTGACGCTGGCTGTCGGTGAAGTAAGCGGGGACGGTGATGACGGCCTGAGTCACGGTTTCGCCCAGATAAGCTTCGGCGTCAGCCTTGAGCTTCTGCAGAACCATGGCGGAGATTTCCTGAGGGGTGTACTTCTTCTCGTCCAGATCCACCTTATAGTCGGAGCCCATGTGACGCTTGATGGACGCTACGGTGCGGTCGGGGTTGGTAATTGCCTGACGCTTTGCCACCTGGCCGACCAGTCTTTCTCCGGTTTTGGTGTATGCAATCACGGAAGGCGTGGTTCTCGCACCTTCGGGATTGGGAATGACGACGGGCTCGCCGCCTTCGTATACTGCTACACAAGAGTTGGTTGTACCCAAATCGATACCGATAATCTTTGCCATAATAATGTTTCCTCCCTATCGTTCGCCGCTCATTGGCGGTGCTTGTTTGTTATATTGGTAATTTTTTGATTTCCTAAAATCACTTTGCTTCCATCAGTTCGCCGTCTTGACCATGGCGTAACGGATGACCTTGTCGCCGTACAGATAGCCGCACTGGAGAACATCGGCAATCACGCCCTCTTCCAGGGACTCATCCTCCACGTGGAGAACGGCATTGTGCAGATTGGGGTCGAACTTTTCTCCCGGCTCTCCAAATGCCCGGACGTTCATTTTTTCGAGGGTTTCGGGCAGCTTGCCGAGGATCAGCTTCAGTCCATCCACCATTTTTTCCGCATCCCCGTCGGAGTATTTTGCCGCGTACTGCAGATTGTCAATGATGGGTAAGAGTCCCGCGAGGGTTTCCGCCACGGCATCGCCGTACACGTTCTTTCGCTCCGCCTGACTGCGCTTCCGGAAGTTGTCGTACTCAGCCACCACCCGGAGATATTTATCACTTGTCTCCTCGGCCTGCTTCGTAGCCTCCTCCAGCTTCTTTCTGGTTTCTTCCAGTTCTGCCTTCAGTTTTTTGATCTCGGACTTTTTTTCCTTTTTATCGTCCTTTCCGCCCTCTTCCGGGATACCGGATTCCGCGGCTTCTGCAGCAGAAGGATCACCCGTATCTTCAAATTCAATCTTGTCGATATTCATGCTTCCTGTCCTTTCCTTCTCAGTATGATTGGCTCTCCGGTCTTCCTCCCGGGCTGTCCAGCGCATCGGATACGCCCCGCGACAGACTGTCAATGGTCGCAATAACCCGTTTGTAGTCCATGCGCGTGGGACCGATGATGCCAATGGCACCCACGGTCTGACCGTTATTCACGATTGCCTTGAATACCAGTGTGGAGTTGTCCATCACCTTCACCAGATTTTCCCGACCAATGAAGATTTTCACCCGGTCATCCCCTGCCGCTTCTTCCGACAGCACTTCCAGAAGGGCATCCTTCTTTTCAAACAGTGCCAGCATTTCTCTGAGACGGTCGGTATCGTAAAATTCCGGGTATGCCAGCAGGCGGTTGATTCCCTCGAAGCGGATGTCCCCGCCATCAAAGCAGGAGATGGTCTCGCAGATGGCTTTCACCACCGGTGTCACCAGATATTCGTATTCCCCCATCATCCGCTCCATTTCCATCATCAGCGGCAGAGTGATTTCCGTTGCCGTAATGTTGGCGGCTTTGGTATTCAGCACGCCAGCCAGAAGGAGCGTCGCCTCAGCGGGAATCGGTCGGTTCGAGCGGATATATTTGGTCTTCACAATGCTGCCGATGAGCATGATCAGAACCGCTGTGTTTTCGTCCAGGCGCATAATCTCGTATCGGCGCACCGTAATACGCGGCTGTCTCGGCTTGATGGCCAGCGCCGTGTAACTGGTGAGTTTTGCCGCCAGTGTGACCGCGGTCTGCATGATGGAATCCAGTTCCGACTGCTTCTGCTTCAGAGTCTGCTCAAGCTCATAGATCTCGCTCTGTGTCAGATTGTATCGGTCAATCAGCCGGTTGACGTAGAACCGATAGCCCAGTTCCGACGGAATCCGTCCCGCCGACGTGTGGGGCTGTTCCAAATACCCCATGCTCTCCAGTTCCGCCATCTCATTGCGAATGGTAGCAGACGAACAGGAAATCTGCTGATTCTGGGTCAAAAACTTACTTCCCACCGGTTCGCCGTTCTCAATGTGCGCGTCGATGATGGCTTTCAGTATCAGTTTTTTTCGTTCACTCAGGGGTTCTTTGCCTGTATCCAACCGTTTCCCTCCTTTTCTTTTCTATCAGCCGGAGGCTGTCTGACATTTCTCCCGTTCCGTAGGCGCGTGCGTTTCGGAACTCCGAGGTTTGTTTTAGCACTTAAATCTCGCGAGTGCTAAACCACGCTATAAATTTACCATTTTACGCCCCACTATTCAATAACAAAATGGGTATATTTTGTGAATTTATTTTGAACAAAGCCAAAAATGGAAAAAACAGCGGAAATCGATTAGCATTCCGCTGTTTGGTTTGTTGATTTTGCGGGATTCAACGAAAGTCTGTCACAGGGTTCTGCGGCAACGCACGGCGGCATATGTAACGGAAACAGCCGCGGACAGGACAAAAAGAAAGAGCAGATATCCCATGTCAAAGGTGTCGGGAGAAGTGGGCTGTCCCGGGGAACCCGGCTGATAATCGGGAGTGTTGGAATCGGAGTACGATGCGGTAAGGAAATACCCCGTCTTTTCCGCGTACTCGCACCCCTCCATCACGAAGATTTCCGGAATCGCCACGGATGCATTCCGCACCGTAAAGCCCATGCCGTCGTCTTCAATCATCAGGACACTTTTCCGCTCCAGGCGGTATTCCACATCGTTCACCGTGAGGTACATCTCGTATAGCACGCCGTCCCGGATGGGAATCCGCACGTTGACAGTTTCGCCAGAAGCAATTGCCTCTGCCATGGACGCGTCCGGCTCGCTGAAATCGTCCACAGAGCCGTTCACGCGAATGGTCACGGGCGTGGTGTTGGTGGGCTCCTCACCGCGGCAGGTCAGAAGAAAACGGAGATAACCGTTCTCCATCTGGCTTTCCGTAAACCGGAAGGAAAACTCCACCGTGTAAGAGGCATCGCGCTGGATATGCGGAAGCAAAACGTGCACCCGTCCGCTGTCATAGGGATGAATAACGAGATCCTTCCCGCTATAGTACACAGCGGTATTGCTGCTCCCCGCCGTTCCGAGACGGATTCCACACTGCCAGAGGGAATCCGACACCGAAAAATCCTGATGATACAGGACCTCCCCGTCGGTTCTTTTCACATCCTTTGCCAACACACTCAAACAGGAGAGAATCAAAAGAGTCAGAGTCATTGCTGCTGCCGCCAGTTTCTTCATAATGCCTCCGAAAAACATTCCCCAGCCGCCAGAAAAAAAGCGCCCGATACTTCTACTTATTATATTCCATTTGCCGCAATTCGTCAAGTACATTCCAGTAAAAATTCGCAGTTTTGTCACAAATCTCTTTCCCAGCCACGGGGATACGAACGGAAATCCTGGCAGAATGGAAAAAGCCGCCATCCCGTAGGACAGCGGCATTTCATTATGAATCGAATTAGTGAATGATGTAACGTTCGGTATCCTTGTCGAAGAGGTGAACTCTGGACATATCGAATGCCACGTGGATGATATCGCCGGCTCTTGCAGTGGAGCGAGCAGACACACGTGCGGTGAGGTTGGTTTCTTCGGAAACGAGGTACAGATAGATTTCTGCGCCCATCAGTTCGGTAACTTCAACGTCGGTTTCGATGACGGAGTCAGCCATTGCACGGAGAGCGTTTGCGTCGTCGTGGATGCATTCGGGACGAACACCAACCACGATTTCCTTACCAATGTAATCCTTCAGAGCGGGTTCGTTTGCCTTTTCAGCAGGCAGCTTGAGGGAGTTGGAGCCGAAGGTAATGTAGAGATCTTCGCCCTTCTTTTCCAGAACAGCGTTGACGAAGTTCATCTGAGGAGTGCCAATGAAGCCTGCAACGAAGAGGTTGACAGGGTAGTCGTACAGGTTCTGAGGAGTATCTACCTGCTGGATCAGACCGTCCTTCATAACAACGAT
>JAZSQX010000026.1:0-5861 GCA_045538235.1 Eubacteriales bacterium | reverse complement strand
TGTCCCCGGAACTGGGTTCCTGCCACCAGAGCCGTAAGATCCAGGAGGCACACGTCGTGATTCTTCAAGCGGTAGGGCACTCGGTTTTCCGCAATGCGAAGGGCGACGGCTTCGGCGATGGCGGTTTTTCCCACGCCGGGCTCCCCGATGAGACATGGATTGTTCTTCTGGCGGCGGCAGAGGATCTGCACCACCCGTTCCAGTTCTCTGTCCCGTCCCACAATGCGGTCTAATTTCCCCTCTCTCGCACGAGCGGTCAGATTGGTGGTATATCCCGTGAGGAACTTAAATTCCGGCTCCTCTTTTTTGTCCTTATCCGTTTTCTTTCCGGTTTTGGCGGAGGTGTTTTTCTCTCCCTCCCCCATGAGCTTGGCAAAATTGATGATGGGGGTTTTGCCCATCTCCCCGCCAAAGTCTCCGTTTTCCATCAGTGCCTGCATTTCGTCGTTCAGGCGTTCGATGGTTTCGTCGTCCAGTCCCGTCTGTGCCATAATGGCATCAATGGGCTGCTTGATGCCCAGTTCTCTGGCGCATTTGAGGCACAGCCCCTCCATTTTTCCGTCGGGACTGTTTGCATTTCCAATATAGATGGTCGCCACCCGTTTGTGGCATCTTGAACACATAATCATAGATTGTTTTCCTTAATTGTATTCCCCATTTGGGATTGAGATAACGCCCGCTCCTCAGGTGAGCAGGTCTGCGATTCGATCGAAAAGACCGTTGTCCGTCAAAAGGCGGCAGATGCGGGTTTCCTCTACCACGTCTGCACCGAAGAGGGTGGGATCCAGCGCTCCCATGGCGGTTACCACCACGGAGAGAAGGGATGCCAGAATACACGCCACCACCACTGCTTCCGCTACCCCGAACAAAAATCCGAGGAAGAGATTGGCAGTTTTGAGAACGGGCAGCTTGAAAATCAGATCGATAAAAAGGGTGAGAATCCACAACGCGATGGAAGCGGCGATGAACACCAGAATAAACGCAATCCCCGAAGCGAGCATATTCGTCACCGGGGAAGCAATATCCTCCGCCACCTGATACACCGTCTCGTCCCCGCATCCGGTCAGTCCCCGGAGAGTCTCGGCAAAGGATTCGATGTCGATGCGGTACCGCTTCAGAATATCCGTAAACACATCCGGCAGATTCTCCGCCAGCGCATCCAGATTGTACCGATCCGTATTCACATCCAGGGCAATAGAGCGAAGGGATTCGTCAATGCCCTCCGTGATCCGCCCGAGGAGATACTTCTCCCGGATGATCGCCGCTACCGGGGGGGTATAGGCATACGCCACAAACAGCGCTGCCACCGTGGAGATCAGCCCCATGACGGAGCGGATAAAGCCCCGCTTTGCCCCCAGCCAGACAAGGAACACCGCCGTAAAAAGAATGATTGCATCCAGTGCAAGACTCATTGTGAAATCCTCCCATTCCGTTTCAATCTGTATCCATTCCTCTTAATCTTCAAACAATACCGGGTAGGCACCGCTGTTCCGGCAGATGAGCGCGCCTGTTCCCAGAGGCACCACCGCCAGCACATCGCCCCCGTCGGGAATGTGTTCGTTCACTTTCCCTTCCGCCGTCACCTGGAGAACCGAGTTCGGTGTCGTGAGATAAGCCAGCACCTCCCCCATATCCCGTGACGCGCTGACCCCCGTGATCCGGCGAGCCAGAACCTGATCGTGAAGCAGAGCCCCGTCGGAGCCATAGACCAGCAGTCGATTTTCGCTTCCAAGGGCATTGGTACTGCCCACAATCGCCGCACCGCCGTCCCCCAGATCCGCATATCGGAGACGGATGCCGGAGAAGGGATAGCCCGCCGTCATCTTTCCCTCATAATTGTAGAAATATACCCCATTGTCGCAGAGCAGGATGAAGCCTTCCTCCCCCGCGTACAGTTTCAGGGGCATGGTGTGCTCATACGTCAGTTTTACCAGACTCTCCCCACCCCGGCACAGCTCCACTTCGCAGTTGAAGTCCGTGTCCGCCGTGATGGCAGAGCAGATCACGATGACCTCCCCATCGGGGGAAATCGCCGTATCCAGCACGTAGTTTTCTTTATAGATCACCATGGTATTGGTGAAGGCGGCGTTATAGGCGCGCACCTCGAAGCGGGTTTCCCGGGAGCGCATGGCGAGAACCATGGTGCCGTCGTCTGCAATATCCCCCGCGATCAATTTTCCTTCCGCTTTCCGGCTGATGATGCGGGTCAACTGGTTGTACACCGAGTAGCCCTCTCCGCCGATATCGTAAAGAAGCAGATACCGGGCGGAAGAAACCATGGCCGGATCGCTGTATCCCGTGTCCTCTTCCATGAGCCGGATGCCGGACGCGTCGTAGTAGCGGAAATCGTCTCCGTCCGCCGCCGCCAGTCCATTTCGGAACAGCCCGAAGCGCATATCCTCCGAACCGTTGTACACAATATCCGTAAAGTCCCCGCCGCCCCAAACGCCGATGGTTTCAAAATCCTTCGCCAGATATTTTAAGTTGTCCGCCGTCACGTACTCCCCAAAGAAGGTGAGAACACAGACGACGTAAAAGAACAAGAGAAGCATGAGGAAGATTCCCAGCGCCGTGTACCGCCGTGAAATCTTCAGATAATACCGATTGATCTGGGGTTCAATCCGCCCCGCAACGGACACGCTCCTCTCCCGGGTTTCCCTTGCCATACATCATTCTCCGTTATTCCAAAATTTCAGTCGATCTGCCACCGGATGTCCCGGTCATAGGTTACCTCATAGAGATACAGACCATAGGGAGGCGCTGTTTTTCCCGCCGTCCGTCTGTCCCGCGCCGCTAAAATTTCTCCCACGGCTTCCGGTTCGATGGATCCCATGGCGCATTCCACCAGCGTTCCCGTGATAATCCGTACCATATTATATAAGAATCCGTCCGCCGCAATCCGCAGTTCCACGAATTCTCCCAAACGCGCCACTTCCAATTTCATCACGTTCCGTCTCGCGTCCGTAATCCGGGAGCCAGATGCCATAAAGGACGTGAAATCGTGCTCGCCCAGAAGATAGGCACCGCCTTCGTTCATACGCTGAATCTCGCCGTCGGTCAGGGTGCGTTTCAAGTGCCACGCCCGCCCCTCGAGGAAGGGATCCGTCCAGGGGCTGTCGTACATCCGGTAGCGGTACTCCTTCGATTTCACGGAATACCGGGGATGGAGATCGTCCTCCACTTCCGCTTCCCCCCGGATGGCAATGTCGCCGGGCAGGTATTGCCGCAGTGCCCGATGCATCCGTCCCACGGGAACCGGAATGGTATTTTCCGCCGAAGCCGGCTCCACCGCGGCACAGAATCCGAGAGCGTGTACCCCCGCATCCGTCCGACTGCATCCCGTCACGCGGCAGGGGAAACCGAAGCACGCGGTGCACGCCTCGGTAAGCGTCCGCTGAACGGTGGGTGCATCGGGCTGTGCCTGATACCCCGCATATCGGGTGCCGTCGTACATGATTTTGATCAGTCGCTTCATGCCGTTCCCTCAGATGGACAAGACGTACAGGGGCAGAAACCGATTCAGAAGAATCACCGCCGCCCCAATCAGAAGCACCACCCCAAAAAAGAGCCAGTCCGTCCCCCCGGTATGGAGCACGTTCATCCGGGTGCGCCCCTCTCCCCCCGTATAACAGCGGCATTCCATGGCAGTTGCCAGTTCGTCCGCCCGCCGGAATGCGGAAATAAACAAGGGAATGAGAATGGGAATCAGTGCTTTTGCCCGCTTGACCACACTTCCCGTAGTAAAATCCGCTCCTCTCGCCGTCTGGGCGTTGATGATTTTCTGGGTTTCATCGATGAGGGTGGGAATGAACCGGAGCGCAATGGTCATCATCATGGAGAACTCATGCACCGGAAGATGCAGTTTTTTCAGCGGCGCCAGAAGCTGCTCCAGCGCATCCGTCAATGCCAGCGGCGTGGTGGTATAGGTGAGGAACACCGACGTCGCCACGATCAGGAGCACAATCCGCAACACGATCAGCACCGCGTTGATGATTCCCTCGAGATAAATCTTCACAAATCCGATCTTGAGAAGAAGCGTGTCCCCCGTCAGCCAGAAAATATTGATCACCGCCGTAAACAGAATGATGAACAAAAGCGGCTTCATGGAGCGGAGAATCAGCCTCGGCGAAATCCCCGTCAAGAGAATCAGAAGCCCCGATGCTGCGGTCAGCAAAAGAAAGGCGGAAACGCTCTTTGCCAGAAAAATCATAATGATATATAGGAAGGCGATCACAATTTTGATCCGGGGATCCGCCCGGTGAATGAGGGACGTTCCCTCGCAGTACTGACCAAATACAATGTCCGATTTCATTTGCCGCCCTCCTTTTTCGAAAATTTGAATACCCGATAGAATGTCACGATTAAACCTGTTTTTCTTCTTTCTTGTCTTTCAGTTGCCGGGCGCCCCCCGCCTCGATCCATTCGGTCAGGCGTCCCAGGGCAAAATCCACAGTGTAAATATCGGTTCCGATGTCGACCCCTCGGCTTTTCAGCGCATAGGCGATCCGGGTGATCTCCGGCACATCGAGGCCAACGGACAAAAGCTCCCTGTATTCCGAGAACACTTCCGCACAGCTTTTGTGCATCAGAAGTTTCGCATTGGATAACACCGCAATATCGTCGCAGTACATGGCCATGTCTTCCATGCTGTGGCTGACGATGACCACCGTGGTGCCGCTTTCCCGGGAGTACCGCTTGATCCCCCCCAGAATGTCCCGCCGCCCCACGGGATCCAGCCCCGCCGCCGGCTCGTCCAGAATCAGAATCTTCGGGTTCATGGCGATGACTCCCGCCAGTGCCGCCCGTCTCTTCTGTCCACCGGAGAGCTCAAAGGGGGATTTTTTCAGACTCCGCTGGGAAACCCCCGCGAACCGCGCCGCTTCCGCTACCCGCTGTTTCAGTTCCTCCCCCGTGATCCCCATATTGGCGGGACCAAAGGCAATGTCCTCCTCCACCGTTTCGGCGAAGAGCTGATATTCCGGATACTGCATCACCAGCCCCGCCTTGAAGCGCACCTCACGGATTTTTTTCGGCTCCGCCCAGATGTCCACGCCGTCCAGAAGGATCTGTCCCTCATCCGGCTTCAGAAGTCCGTTTAGCATCTGCACCAGGGTGGATTTTCCGCTTCCCGTATGCCCCATGAGCCCCGTGATTCCGCCTCCTTCAATGGTAAGGGAGATGTTGTCCAGCGCCCGTTTGGCATCGGCGGTATGCTTGTTGTATGTGAATGATACGTTTCTCAGTTCAATCCCCGGCATAATTTCCTCGAATTCTGCGGTTTCCCGCCCGTTATTTCCGAAGAGCGTTGACAATGGCTGCCGCGCATTCTTCGGCATCAAACACCGCCAGCGGCACGTCCAGCCCTGTCCGGCGCGCTTTGTAGAGAAGTTCCGTACTCTGGGGCACGTCCAGCCCCGCTTCCCACATCCGCTCCGGATCCCCGAACACCTCTTCCGGTGTGCCGTCGCTGACAATCCGCCCCTCGTTCATCACGAGAATCCGATCTGCCATAGCGGCTTCGTTCATGTGGTGGGTAATGAGCAGTACGGTGATGTGCTCTTCCCGGTTGAGTTTTTCGATAATTTTCATAACCGCCCGCCGACCCATGGGGTCCAGCATGGCGGTGGATTCGTCAAAAATGATGCACCGCCGACGCATGGCAATGACCCCTGCAATGGCCACCCGCTGCTTCTGCCCGCCGGACAGCTTGTGGGAGGGATGTCTGGCATACGGCATCATGCCCACGTCCTCCAGAGCGGCATCCACACGGCGTCGGATTTCCTCGGACGGCCGTCCCAGGTTCTCACACCCGAAGGCAACGTCCTCTTCCACGCTGGTAGCGACGATCTGGTTGTCCGAGG
>JAZSQX010000261.1:0-5265 GCA_045538235.1 Eubacteriales bacterium | reverse complement strand
GCTCCGACGTTTCCTTTGTTCCCGCAGAGCACGATGCGGATCGTGTTGGAAAAACCACTCTTGCTGCAGTTTTCGGTAATGAAGATGCGTTCCTGGCTGCCTCCGGAGATCCCGTTTCCCACAGCACCTACGT
Organism: Eubacteriales bacterium; assembly: GCA_045538235.1. Taxonomy (GTDB): domain Bacteria; phylum Bacillota; class Clostridia; order Oscillospirales; family CAG-272; genus UMGS1696. Next base: position 5,132 of record JAZSQX010000261.1, on the reverse strand, counting down.
GGTTCCCGCACGACAGGCCTACGCGTGGCAGATGACCCTCGAAAATCCCGTGACGCTGATCGTGTTCATGGTGCTTTTGTTCCTGCTTCTCTTGAGTATGGCGGTATTCCGTTCCCCCGCCGTGGCGCTGATGCCCGACGTAACGCCCAAACCCCTGCGTTCTAAGGGAAATGCCATCATCAATCTCATGGGATGCGCCGGTGGCATACTGGTTCTGGTGCTGGGCATTCTCTTCGGCACCGGGAAGCCCGCCAATGCGCTGATGAGCTACACCACCTTCTTCCTTGTGAACGCCGTTATCATGCTGGCATCCCTCGGGATTTTCCTCTGCACCGTCCGTGAAACAAAATGGGCAAAGGAAGCGGAAGAAATCAGCCGGGCAAACGGTGTTGCGGATGACACCGGCGACGACGAACCCCTTCCCGGCTCTCCTGCCGCCAAAAGTGTGCGCTTCTCCCTCATCTTTCTGCTCCTCTCCGTGGCTCTCTGGTTCATGGGATACAACGCCGTTTCCAGCAAATACTCCGTATACGCGGGAAGCGTACTGGGACTGGACTTCAATCTGACCCTCATTGTAGCACAGGGCGCCGCCATCGTGTCCTACCTTCCCGTAGGGGTTCTCTCTCAAAAAATCGGCAGAAAAAAGATGATTCTCGCCGGCGTCGTGATCCTCGGTGTCGCCTTCACTGCCGCCTCCTTCATGCGGAACGGCAGCAATCTCTGGGTCATGAACGCCCTCTTCGCTCTGGCAGGCATCGGCTGGGCTACGATCAACGTCAACAGCTACCCCATGGTAGTGGAGCTGGCAAGTGCGGAGGACGTGGGCAAATATACGGGATATTACTACACCGCCAGTATGCTGGCACAGATTATCACCCCCATTCTCAGCGGCTTCTTCCTCACCTATTTCGGCATGACCACCCTGTTCCCTTATGCGGCTCTCTTTGTGGCGGCAGCGCTTGTCACCATGCTCTTCGTGAAGCACGGCGATGTGGTGCCGGATGGCGAAAAGCAGGAGGGGTAATATGCTTCCTCTGCTACTCCCAATCAGTGTTCTCGCCCTGATCGTGCTGCTCTATTTCATCGTTCTGCTTCCCACGGGACACCGCACTCCCGCGCCCGAGCTCCTGACCGATTACGCTCATCGGGGACTCCATGGGGACGGCATTCCGGAAAATTCCCTTGCCGCCTTCCGAAAAGCCGCCGAAATGGGCTACGGCATGGAGCTGGACGTGCAGTTATCTGCCGACGGCGAGGTGATGGTGTTCCACGACTACACCCTGGAAAGGATGACGGGGCGGGCAGGCAAGCTGGCGGATTATTCCGCGGCGGAACTGGACAAAATGGCCCTCGCCGGAACCGATGAAAAAATCCCGCGGCTCACCGAGGTTCTGGCTCTGGTGAACGGGCGGGTTCCCCTTCTGATTGAACTCAAGGGAGAGAATCTGAAAACCGCTCTTGCCCCGAAGCTGGATTCCCTTCTGGCAGGCTACCACGGTTCCTACTGCATTGAATCCTTCAATCCATTCCTCTTAGTCTGGCACAAAAAGCACCGCCCCAACGTGTTCCGGGGACTTCTTCTGACGAATACCGCACAGAGTCGAGGACGGACTCCCCTCAACCTCCTCCTCGATCTCATGGCGTTCAACTGGGCGGCTCGTCCTCACTTTATTTCGTACAACAGCATCTGCGAAACGCGGTTCCCTGTACGATTCTGCACCGATCTCTGCCGCGCGGCACGCTTTACCTGGACGGTTCGCACGGAGGAGGAATACCGCAAGGCCAGGGATGCCGGTGTCTGCACCATTTTTGAAGGTTTTTTACCCCCTCACAACTGACAGGAGACGATTATGGATTCCTTTACTCGCGAAAGTGTACAGGTTCCCCAACATCATAAAAAAGGACGTTCCCTATGAACATTATCACGCTGACTCCCAATCCATCTTTTGACATCCACTGGTACACGGAGCATTTCGCCCCGTATCACGAAAATCTCGCCGAAATCACCCAAATTCTCGCTTCCGGAAAGGGGGTCAACATCTCCCGCGCCCTTGCCGCTTGCGGAGTGGACAATCTCCCTTTCGCTATTCTGGGTGCCGACAACGCCGAACGCTTCCGGAAGAATCTGGGAGACGCGGGCATCGTCTGCCGGGGGATCGTAGTACCCGGACAGATCCGGGAAAACTTCACTCTCCACACCGCGGATGCCCCGGAAACCCGCATCAGTTTCTCCGGCTTCCCCACTGACAACTCCCTTCTCCCCCGCATGGAGTCCGCCATTGCCGATGACATCACGGAAAACACCATGATCACCTTCACGGGTCGCGTTCCTCCGGGAATGACCATGCCCGCTGTCAAGGATTTTCTCCGTTCCCTGGTTGCAAGAGGTGCCCGGATCGTCATCGACTCCAAATCCTTCACCCTCGACGATCTCTTGGAGCTGAAGCCCTGGCTCATCAAACCCAATCAGGAGGAAATCGGCGAATACCTGGGCAGAGAAATTGAATCCTTTGAAGAAGTGGTACCCGCCGCCAAAGAACTTCACGATGCCGGAATTGCCAACGTGATGGTAAGTCTCGGGGCGCTGGGTGCTCTGCTGGTCTGTAAAGAAGGTACCTTTGTTGCCACGCCCCCCGTCTGCCAGCCCGTCTCCACCATCGGTGCCGGAGACAGCACCATTGCGGGATTTCTCGCCGCCGCCTCGGAAGGACGGAATGCCGATGAATGCCTTGTCCGCGCTGTTTCCTACGGAAGTGCCGCCTGTCTCACGGAGGGAACGCTTCCTCCCCGCCCGGAAGATGTCAACCGCCTTCTGCCCGATGTGACGCTCAAGAAGATCGATTAACAAAAAATGAGGCTGTTCCACGAGAGGATTTTCTCCCATGGAACAGCCTGTTTTCATGTTGGAATTGTCTATTTTACTCAGTTCGCCAGTTCGTTGAGCATCGCGTAGGTCTTTGCGAAGACTGCCTTCTTTTCCGCGATGAACTGTTCCATCTTTGCCAGTTCTTCTGCGGAATACTTGTCGGTCATGCCCGGCTTGAGCGTACCCTTGTACATCCGGTCGAGAACCTGGGACCAGCCGATACCGCAGGTGGTGATTTCGCCGTTCCGTTCCACCACAACCAGATCGGAGTTGCCCTTCAGCAGCTCATCCACCGCGCGAACACCCATCTTGGTAGCGAGAACGCGGTCTGCGATGGTAGGAGCTCCGCCGCGCATGATATGAGCCATCCGGCAGAACTTGGTTTCCACCCACAGTCTGTCGTTGTTTTCTTTTTCCGCCAGTTCCTTGGTCACAGCGTTGATCTTCTTCGCCAGCGCTTCGCCCACTTCGGGGAATGCTTCGGATACGATGATCAAAAAGCCTCTCTTGCCTTCTCTGCGGAGGCGGATGATCTTATTGATGCACGCTTCTTCATCGAAGGGGCATTCGGGGATCACAGCCGCAACAGCACCGGATGCAATGGCGGTGTTTAAGGCAATGTCGCCAGCGCCTCTGCCCATGACTTCCACTACGTTGCAGCGTGCGTGGGACTCACAGGTGTCGCGGAGATGATCCACGTTGGCAACCCCGGTCTGCATTGCGGTATTGAAGCCGATGGTGTTGTCGGAAGCGGTAATATCGTTGTCGATGGTTCCGGGCACGCCGATGGTGGGGATGCCTCTCATGGAAAGATCCGTTGCACCGCGGAAGGTACCGTCGCCGCCGATGGCAATGACGCCCTCGATACCACGCTTCTTCAGGGTCGCGATTGCCTTCTGCATCCCTTCTTCTTCCTTGAATTCAAGACACCGGTCGGAATAGAGGAAGGTACCGGAAAGCTGAATCTTACCGGAAACTTCACGGTTTGTCATGGGGATCATTTCGTCGTGGATCATGCCGCGGTAACCGCCAAGGATACCCATGACTTCTACACCCCGTGCGTTTGCCGCTCTGGTGACGGCTCTGACTGCCGCGTTCATGCCGGGAGCATCACCGCCGGAGGTCAGAACGCCGATTTTTATGAATGACTGGGCCATTTTTACGATTCCTTTCAGCCTACATAGCCATATTGATTTTACGCCTCTTATTGTAATATATTCTTCCTCAATAATCAAGGCGTATTCCGAAAAAAATAAGACATTTTTCGAACTTTTTTTCATTTTTCTTCCTTCCGCTTATCATTTCTCTTTTTCCCATCAAAAATAGGGAATCTTTCTTGACAAGGATAATCATGCCGTGTATAATGATACTAAATCATTTTGTAAAGAGGGATTATGATGAAAGCCATCCGAACCCACATTCTCGTCATTCTCCTTCTCGCCTCTATGGCACTTTCCTTCACCGCCTGCGGAATGGACAAGCATACCAACACGCCCATGCCATGGGAATCTTCCACCGAAACACCCGCTGCCAGCCAGTCGGAGACCGAAGCGGAAACGGTATCTGCCTCCGCGCTGAATCTCACTACACCGGAAGGCATGGCGGTGATCCGTTCCGAAAAGGCTTCGGATGCTCTCGTGAAATCTGCTGCTTCCCTGTATACGGCGCTGAAGAAAAAGAGCGATGCTCCCTATACCCTCTCCGACGACTGGGTGAAGGATCCCGCTACTCTGGATCCGAGTGCCGTGAGATCCTCGTGGGTACTACCACCCGCCCTGCCACGGCGGAGCTGGCGAAAAAACTGGAAGCCTTGGAGTTCGCCATTGAAGTCACGGAGAACCAGCTTCTGATTGTGGGAGCAGACGATTACGTCACCACACAGGCGGTGAATTATTTCATGGAGCATTATCTCTCGGATACTCCGGGAGGAGATATTGCACAGCTTCCCATCGGCCTGCTTCACAAAGGAAAAATCGAGGCCCCGCTGGATGCGGTGATTGGTCCCGCACAGGAAATCCCCTACACGCTGAAAAAACTCGGCTCCTTTTCCCACGACGTTCAGGGCGGTGTCGTAACGGAAGATGCCGCTTATATTGCCTACACCTCCGTCCTTTCCGCCACGGAATATGCCCTCCACACCCTGCATTATCAGCCCGAATCCGAACAGTTCATCAGTTGCAGTTCCACTGGCAGGCTGGCTTTCTTTGACAAAGATCTGAAATTCAAAGAAAAGAATATCCTGTCCCGTCTTCCCAGTGGACTGATG
>JAZSQX010000272.1:0-2010 GCA_045538235.1 Eubacteriales bacterium | reverse complement strand
GAAGAAAACGGCACTTACATCAACCTGGTGCCTCCGGGACTGTATGGCGATCCCAAGCAGGATCCCCACCTGAGAGAGGTTTCCGAGGAAGAGGGCAAGAAGCTGACCTTCTTCATGTACGAGGAATGCCTTGCCATGAAGGGCGCAACGGAAAAACTGGGCTTCGGCAAGGATGCCGTCAACAAGATTTTCTATGAAAATGCCAACAATCTCATCGAGGAACTGAAAGCCAAAGTGAGAGCGTAATCGAGTGGGAATCATCGGCAACTGAATTGTAAGATAGCTGTCCCACTCTCCGAAAAAGTCTTTCCAAATGGGACCAACCATTTGGAATCGGCTGCGCCGAGCGACTTTTTCCAGCGTACATACATAAACCGCGGGGGAATCTTTTTCGGAAGACTCCCCCGTTTTACCAGAAAGGATTCCAATATGTTTACAGAAGCGCTTCCGGTATTTCTGAAGGGCAAAGAAACGGAGATCAACTGCACGGCGGTGTTCCGCGCTGTTTTTGAAGCCAAAAGCGGACAGTCCTTCTCCTTCCGGGGAACGGCGTCCTCCCTGTACAGCGATATGGCGAAGCTGACCGGCACCCTGTGGGAGAAAAACGTCAGCTTCCTCCACGCAAGCTGCAACCACGGCTTTGCTTCCCACGTCTGCCGCTGGCTTCTGAATGCGTGAAAAGCAGACACACCAAATCTGCCTTCGGACGGTGGAAAATAATCGGGTAAAATAGCCATTGACAAAAAACGGTGAAAGGATTACAATACCAGTAGCAAATTGTTTCGAGAAAGGTCGTGTTGTGTTGTGCGAACCATGACGAAAGAGGAAGATCTGACGAGGGGGCCTCTTCTGCCGGGACTGATTCGTTTTACCATTCCCATTATCCTCACCGGGGTACTCCAGCTTCTGTTCAATGCCGCCGATTTGGTGGTGGTGGGACGGTACGGAAGTGATCACTCTCTTGCCGCCGTTGGTGCGACGGGCTCGCTGATCAATCTGCTGGTCAATATGTTTGTGGGGCTTTCCGTGGGAGCGGCGGTGACCGTTTCTCAGGCGTTCGGTGCGAAGAACGACAAAGCAGTGCACCGGATTGTCCATACCGCCATTGCGACCAGTCTGGTGGGGGGCGTGGTGGTTTGCCTGATTGGCTATTTCGGCTCCGCGACCTTCCTCGCCTGGATGAAAACCGACCCGGCGGTCATCGATCTCTCCGCCCTTTATATGCGAATTTACTTTCTCGGGATGCCGGCGTCCATGGTGTACAATTACGGTTCCGCCATCATCCGTTCTGCGGGAGATACCCGGCGTCCCTTGTACATCCTCACCCTTGCCGGCGTGGTCAACGTGCTTCTCAATCTGTTTTTCGTGATCGTTCTGCATATGGACGTGGCGGGCGTGGCTCTGGCAACCACCATTTCCCAGACCATTTCCGCCGTGCTGGTCATCCTGCATCTGATGCGCGTGGACGACTGCTTCCGGCTGGAGCTCCGAAAACTTCATTTTTACGGGAAAGAGCTGAAAGCCATTCTCCGGGTGGGAATTCCCGCCGGCATCCAAGGCTCGGTGTTCTCCTTCTCCAACGTTATCATTCAGTCCTCCATCAATTTCTTCGGTGCCGATGCCATGTCCGGCAATGCGGCGGCGGGGAATATTGAGGGCTTCCTGTATACCACCATGAACTCCTTCCATCAGACTGCGCTGACCTTCACGGGACAGAATTTTGGTGCCCGGAAGAAGAAGCGGATCAAAAAAGTGTTCCTGTACTGCGTGCTCCTTGTGGGCATCGTGGGCGCGGTTCTGGGCGGACTCATGTACCTGTTCCGGGAACCCCTTCTGCGGATCTACGAGCCGGATAACATGACGATTATTGGGTTCGGTATGGTTCGTATGGGAGTGATCGCCCTGACGTATTTCACCTGCGGCATTATGGATGTGATCAGCGGTGCGCTCCGAGGGCTGGGCGTGTCCCTGGTTCCCATGCTCATCACCCTGACGACCATCTGCGGGACC
>JAZSQX010000242.1:0-9523 GCA_045538235.1 Eubacteriales bacterium | reverse complement strand
GATCAAGGAAAATCGCTTCCGCGGGCACTCCGGCGTCCACAGCATATGCGAGCATACAGCCTACCTCGTCGTAGTGCTCCTGACCGTGATCCCCGCTCATGAGCATGACCTCCGCTTCGCCGGCTTCGTATAGGGAAATTCCTACCTTCAGTCGATCCTCCAGCATATGACTGGGAGAGCCATCGTCCCGCACCCCTGCCCCAAGGACAAGAATACAGTCCGCGCCGGCAAAATCTACCTCTTTGATCGGCTGAATCTTCCCTTTTTCGCTCAGAACCATCCACACGTTGATCGCCGTCACAAAAAGCGCGGCAATCAGTCCAAGGCTTATGGCAATTTTAAGAATTCTCGCGAGGATTCGTTTCGTTTTCATTGGCGTTCTGAATCATTTTATCAATCTTCTTGATTTCTCTTTTTCGGCGAATTCTCCGGACAGCGATGCGAATGACCACTACAGCGGCGGCAATCATCGCCACCCAGATGACGATGTACGGCAGAGAGGTGACAAACCAGATGGTGAACTCAGACATATCATCGCCGATGTCGAGGAAGGTGTTCTTCAGACCGCTCACGATCTTTTCGCCGAAACTCATGGCAACCACATTCTGGGTTTCCCGATATACCTCATTGATGTTGATGTACACCGTACAGTACGCAATGAGGTCATCGTACTTCCGAAGCTGGGATTTATAGGAGTCCAGTTGGTAATTCACTTGGGTAATCCGGCTCTGAAGCTGAATCACGTCATCCAGCGAAGTGGCTTTTTCGAGAATCGCAAGGAGAGAGGCGTATTCCGTCTCTAACGCTTTGATGTGACTTTCAATGTCCACGTATTCCATGGTTTTGTCGTCCACTGTCTCGTTTTTATAGGTCTGGACACCGTATTCAGTGGGAAGCGACATAAATACATCGTACTGTGCCGCGGGAATCCGTACGGTATAGTGGGCATAGCGCGTGGAATATTTGTTGACGCCCTGTCCCCGACTTTCGGAGGTCTGGATGTATCCGCCGCACTGACGGATCGCCGCCTGAATTTCTTCGATAAACCGATCGTATTCCTTGGTTTCGTACTGCAGATTGGCGGTTCGGATAATTTTTCGTGCGCCGAGGTCGTTTTCAGAAGTGCCGCTCTCCTGCTTGGGAGCTTCCGAAGGTGCCGCCGTTTCCATTTCCATCTTCGAGTCATACGCGTACTCGTAGTCCATAGCGGCAGAACCGGGAGCCATCGCGGACTCCTCGCTGAAGTATTTGTTTCCGTTTGTTGTGACTCTGTCAAACGAATCCTCCGCTATTGCTGCGCCGGAACAGGATGTGAGAAGAAGAGAACAGAGGATAAGCGGGATCAGAACAAATTTCTTGACGGTTTTCATGGGCTTCCTCCTGTGTTTTTGTTTTTTAGACGATTGGATTACGCTTTTTGTTCCGCATTTTTATTAAATTTCCGATTTTTTGGATAACAATTCGTCAAACGCGCATAAAAACGCCTTCAGCACTTGCGCGTCGGTGCTTTATTTGCTATAATATAAAAAAACACGATTCTGGAGACATCTTTTGAAAAACCTGAAACCAATCGCGGCACTCCTCGCCGTTCTCATAATCTTTTCCGCCTGCTCTCCCACGAAAAATCCTTTCCATGAAGCAACACATCCTGAGAGCGCATCGGAATCCCCTGGCATCGAAACAGTGGGATCCGTTCTCCCGGTAGAATCGGCAACGGAACCCATTCTTGAATCTGCTACGGAATCGGTTTCCGCCGAGACAGAGCCGATTCCCACCGTGACAGCACCCCCGGAAGGCACACCCGGCGTGTTTTTTGTCCACTCGTTTGAGGAACTTACCGCCCTCACCAATCTGCCGGAATTTCTCACTTATGACGGTCGTCCCGTACTCTGCATTACGGATTCCTTTCCGCTGAGTTTTCCCGTGACGATTCCGCGGGATGCGGACTTGATTTATCTCCCGGCGGAATGTAGCGGCGAATTTCCTTTGACGATTCGCTGCGACAGTGGCATTCCCTCCCTGACGATTTCCATCGGCACCGAACTGCTCATGGAGAGTGGGCTCCTGTCCATTGATGCCCCGTCTGCGGATCTCACCATCGTGGGTGATACTCTTCCCTCCGACTCCGCCGTTTCTCTCTACTGTAACGTCGCTTCCTACAATGGGATGCCTGTATTAGGCGAATACGGCGGTGCAGGTCAGGAACGTCTCGCTTCGGTTTCCCTGTGGAATTCTTCTGTGGGGCAGTCCTGCACGGATGCTACGCTGACGCTCCACGGGAATCTTGCGGTGATCGGTGTGCCGCTGCTTCTCCACGAGACCGACGTGAAGAATGCCCGTGTCACCTTCACAACGGACAGCGGGCGTGTTCTGACGACACAGACGATGGATCTCACTGCCTTGACTTCTTTTACCGTAACGGACCCGGACGGCGGCGCGCGCACGTATGTGGTCACGTCCGAGCGGCTGTCCTACGATCTGCCCGTGATGGAGATCCACACCGACGGCGGAGCGCCCATTGAAGAGAAAAACCAATACCTCTTCGCAACCCTCACCATCGACGGCACCGCGTACCCCATGCAGATTCGCGGTCGCGGCAACGCCTCCTGGACGTATTTCCCGAAGAAATCCTACCGGATTAAATTAAACGAAAGCGAACTCCTCCTCGGCTTACCGGAAAACCGGGACTGGGTTCTGACTTCGAACTATGCTGACAAAACCATGCTCCGGAACTGCGTCGCCCACACCATGGCGGCTTCCCTGTCCGGACTCGCCTATACGTCCACGCATATTCCCGTGAAGCTGTACCTCAACGGCACGTATATCGGGGTTTACACCTTTGCAGACAAGATTGAAGAAGGCAACGGGCGGCTGGATCTTGGAGAGCCCATCGTCACCGAATCCGGAGTGCTGGACGTTGGTTTCCTTGTGGAGATCGGCTGGGACTTTGACGAGGAAAATGTGTACAACCAGGACTATTTCGACACGGATGTGGTTCTGCGAATTTTTGTGAAGGAGCCCAGCGTTCCCGTCGCCAATACCCCGGAATTTCTTTCCCTGAAATCCTGTATTTTGAATATGGAAAACGCCATCATCAACGACAGCGGCTGGGAAGACTGGATCGACGTGGATTCCTGGGTCGACTGGTTCATTATGAATGAGATCACCTTCAACACGGAGTCCTCCTTCTACCGGAGCTGCTATCTCTGGAAGGAAGCGGGCGGCAAGGTACATCTGGGTCCCGTGTGGGATTTCGACATGGCGTTCGGCAATCACTACGGGGATCTGCCGGAATACGACGGCTGGTGCACAACGGAGTCCACCTATCAGTACCTATCGAAGAACTGGATGAACTACTTAATGCAGTACAAATCCTTCACAGATCGCCTGGTAGCGCGCTGGAACGAGGTGAAGGACGATCTGCTTGCAGTGGGACTCGAAGCAGTCGATCGGTATTCCGCCATGCTGGACGGCAGTCAGCAGCAAAACTTCGAGGTATGGCGGATAATGAACGTAGGAATTGGCATGGGTTCGGTGAATCCGTATTTCTACGATACGTATGAGAAGCAAGTGCAGTATGTCCGGGATTTCATCCGCACGCGCTGGCAGTACATAGACCAGCGGCTGAACTCGGATGAGTACCGGCATGGAGACGGGATGGAGGAAACGGAATAGCATTGAGGAAAGCCGAGGTACGCACCCCGGCTTTCGGTTTTACTCCGCCGCTTCCAGCATATTCTCAATAAAAATCCCGTACCCTTTCGTCGGGTCGTTTATGAGGACGTGGGTGACGGCTCCCACGATTTTCCCGTTTTGGAAAATTGGGGATCCCGACATGTTCGTTGTTCATTAGGGACAACACCAATCCTACCCAAAACAAAGCATTGCTTTAGTACAAGTGTGAATCTGCTGTGTGGAAAATACATGAAAATGTGGTATAATATAATCACAAAAGCGCTTTTGAATATTTCCGGGAGGTAGAAACTATGTCTATCGGATCTACAATCAAAAAACTTCGCCGCGAACATGACATGACGCAGGAACAGCTTGCGGAATATCTTGGCATTACGGCAAATGCCATATCTCAATGGGAATGTGAAAAAACCGCACCGGATATTTCGCAGTTGCCGGTTCTTGCCGGATTATTTTCTACGACGATCGATGCACTTCTCGAATATGATTATGCCGCACAGAAAGAAGACATAGAAAAATTCTTTCGCCTGATTCGCGAAGAACTTCCAGACGATGACATGGAAACACGCGTCCGTCTTGGTAAAGAATACATCGCAAAGTATCCGAGAAATTATGATATTGCTCATGAAATGTGCTGGATTATCAGTTGGAGTGATAAACATGTCCGCAAAGAAAATATACCGCTTCTCCGATCGCTATGTGAAAAGATCATATCCGAATGTACGGTACAGACATACCGCGAACATGCAATTGAATTTATGTGTACATTTGGGAATGATCAAGATTGGGAACAATGGTCAAAAATGTGTGCTGAAGACTATAAAACTTATCGTGGAGAGATACTTGAGAAAAGGCTACTTGAACAGGAAAAATATGATGAATGCATTCTGCGGAAAGGTGCCAATAAACTTGAGTATTTCTGTCATCTTCTGCATTCGAACTGCGGAAATTGGAACGACCCCGAAAAATCTCTTGCATGGATCAATTACCGTATTGATCTGATGCGTTCTTTCGGAGATAACGGTGTGATGCCAGAGGCATGGCAGGGATATTATGCAATTATGTTGACCTATGAAGCAGATCAGCTCTTCCTACTGGAAAGAAAAGATGAGGGATATATATGTCTTGAAGATGCATACAACAACTTCGCAGAATGGTCGGCTGTCCCAGATGGAACAGCACTCGATGTAGGTCACGATTGGATGTTCCACGGAGTAAAGGTGCTGAAAAACGAATGGAACTATCGCCTGCCTGACGGAACAGAGGAATACTCAAACTATATGTATGCTTTTGCAGACCAGCGCGATTATCTTGATAAGGTCATGAAAATGCAGAAGAATTGGAACGGCTTTAATCGTGTCAGAAATGAAGAAAGATATCGTGAAATTGTCCTGAAAGCAGAATCACTCCTAAAGAAATCAGAATATTAAGTAAGTACACAAAAGCCGAGGTACGCACCCCGGCTTTCGGTTTTACTCCGCCGCTTCCAGCATATTCTCGATAAAAATCCCGTATCCCTTCGCGGGGTCGTTGATAAGCACGTGGGTGACGGCTCCCACAATTTTCCCATTTTGGAAAATCGGGGATCCCGACATACCTTGAATAATGCCGCCGGTTTGTGCCAGCAGCGCTTCATCGATCACCGTAATCGAAAAACTCCGGTTATCGCGGCTGTCCCGATCAATCTCGCTGATCGAAATCCGGTATTCCCGGGGCTGTCCTTCGTCGAGGGTACAGCGGATGGTGGCTTCCCCTTCCGTGACACTGTATCGGTCGCCCAGTTCCATGATTTCCTCTTTCTCACATTTGGGACAAGCCAGTACCCCATAGACCCCGCAGTCCGTATTTTTCAGGAGAACACCCGATTTTTCCGAGGTGAAGTACCCCTTCAGTTCCCCCGGAGTCCCGGCTATCCCCTTCTCCACCCCAGTGATCTTCACGTCCACCACGCTGCCACGCTCCATTTTGAGAAGTTCCCCCGTCTCACTGTCGCAGATTCCGTGACCGAGTCCCGCAAATTCCCCCGTCTCCGGGCAAATGAACGTGACGGTACCGATCCCCGCCGTGGTATCGCGGATCCACATTCCCGTTTTCTTTCTGCCGTCGTCGGAGCTGACGGACGGAACAAAGGTGACGGTATTCTCTTCGCCGCTCCGGACAAACCGGATTTCCACGGCATCCTCCGCGCTTTCAATGACCCGAATCATTTCCTCAGAGTTCTTGACTTCCCGTCCGTTCACATGGGTAATCACGTCATTCACCCGCAGTCCCGCATCGTATGCCGGGGTTTTCTCGCCGTCCGCTGTTTCGATTTCGGTAAATCCCACCACAACAATGCCTTTTGCAAAAAATTTCACGCCAAAGGGCATTCCGCCCATGGCAACCTGATCGGTCATTTTGACCTTGGCAGACACTGCGGGAATGAACCCCGCTTCTTCTGCACATCCTATATATCGCAAAAATATCAATGCGATTGATACCGCGATGATTTTCTTTTTTAACATTTTATTCCGCTCTCCCCACTCGGTTTCAGGCAAGTGCGCCTGTGTTTTAATCTGCTCCGACGGGCGGAAACTATGCGTTGCAATTTTTGCAAAAACAAAAAGCCACCTGACTCAGTCAAGTGGCTTTCGCGCTATTCTGAAACTGCGGAACGCAGATTATTCAGCGTAAACGCTGACCTGTCTTCTGCCCTTCGCGATGTTCTCGAACTTTACCTTACCGTCGATGAGAGCGAATAAAGTATCGTCGGAACCACGGCCCACATTGTTACCGGGATGGATATGAGTGCCTCTCTGGCGAATGATGATGTTACCGGCGATCACTGCCTGTCCATCCGCCTTCTTTACGCCAAGTCTTTTGGATTCGCTGTCGCGTCCATTCTTGGTAGAACCAACACCCTTTTTGTGAGCAAAGAACTGCAAACTGATTCTGATCATTGTTATTTCCTCCATTCTTTCATCATGTCTTCATTTTTCCATCGTGTCCACGTCGAGATAATCGAAATATTCGTCAACGAGATCGTTCAACTGAATGAAATATCCTTCGATCAAGCCGGATGCGGCAAACTGCTTCTTCTCATCCTTTTCGTATTCTGCTAAAGCAGAGCGGCAGGTGAGCGTAATATCAGCCGATTCCTCATCGATGCTGTAATCTACCGGACATTCGTACGCAACCTCCAGCGTGTTGATAAGCAGCATGGTCATTGCGGACAAAGCCGAACACAGAATATCGTCGCCTTCCTCACCGAATCCGGTATGCCCGGTCTCGCGGAAGCCCCAGAATACTCCGTTCTTTGTGAAAAAAGTAATCTTCGTCACGTTTCGTTCTCCCCCGTTTCACTGAAAAACGAAGTTTTCCAAATTAAAACGCAATCTTTTCGATCTGAACCTTGGTATAAGGCTGTCTGTGACCGATCTTCTTCTTTTCGTTCTTCTTTGGCTTGTAGGTCATAACGTAGATCTTCTTACCCTTGCCATTCTTAACTACGTTAGCCGATACGGTTGCACCTTCCACGGTGGGCTTGCCGGACTTGAATCCGTCTGCGGTGGACACGGCGAGAACCTTGTCAAAAACAACCTTTTCGCCTTCTGCAACGTCGAGCTTCTCAACGAAGATAATGTCACCCTCGTTGACCTTGTACTGCTTTCCGCCTGTTTCGATAACTGCGAACATTTCGAAAAGCACCTCACTTTCTTTTTGTGAACTCGCTGATTAAGGTAAGTCTTGCGACTGTTTGAAACCTGACATCATGCGGCATTAAATATTATATCATGTCTCAAGTCAAAAGTCAAGAGACATTGTAAGGATTATCCTGTATAAAATTGAGAAATCTCGACCTTTATCGCCCACTTTTCGGGCAGAATCACGAAAGCTTGCCCGTTCTGCGTGCAGCATCCTGAGCGGCGCGGAGGGTGTTTTCCAGAAGCATGGTGATGGTCATAACGCCAACGCCTCCGGGAACGGGGGTAATGGCGGATGCCACCTGGGAAACTGCTTCAAAATCCACGTCACCGCAGAGTTTTCCGTTTTCGTCCCGGTTCATGCCCACGTCGGTCACCACAGCACCCTCTTTTACCATGTCGGCAGTCACAAACTTCCCCTTGCCGACGGCGCAGACGAGGGTGTCAGCCCCCTTTGTCACTTCCGCAAAATCCTTCGTCCGAGAATGACATACCGTCACGGTGCCGTTTGCCTGAAGCAGCAACATTGCCATGGGCTTGCCAACAATATTGCTGCGCCCGATCACAACACATTCCTTGCCCGCGGGGGAAATTCCCTCAAATTCCAGCATTTTCATGACACCGGCGGGGGTACAGGGGACAAAACTGTAATCGCCAATCATGATCCGTCCGGTGTTGACGGGATGGAAGGCATCCACGTCCTTTTCCGGTGGGATCGCTTCGACCACGGCTTTTTCATCGAGATGCTTCGGCAAAGGAAGCTGCACCAGAATCCCATGGATGTTTTCGTTCGCTTTGATTTCTTCCAGTTTCGCCAGCAGTTCTTCCTGGGTGGTGGTGCCTGGCATTTCGTGAACTTCGGAATAGAATCCCGCTTCCTCGCAACCCTTTTTCTTGTTTCTCACGTACACCTGGGATGCCGGATCTTCTCCCACAATCACAACAGCCAAACCGGGTTGGATTCCCGTCTGTTCCATGAGGGCTCTCCCCCGCTCTGCAATATCAAGGCGAGCTGCCGCCGAAATCTTTTTTCCGTCAATAATGTGTGCCATCTTTATTCCTCCGTTTTTTGTTCTTCCTTCCCTGTATCCGTTTCACCGGGCAACATGGGCTTGTATTCTTTCTCAGTATTTTTCTCTTTTCGATAACGCACGGTGAACACCGTCATCAGAGTCACACCAAGAATCACCGACGCAAGTCCCACAAGCTGCGACACCCGGAAGGAGCCAAGCATCAGACTGTCGGTGCGGAGCCCTTCAATCAGCATCCGACCGAAGCCGTACCACATCAAATAGCCAAAAAAGAGCTGTCCGTTAAATTTTTTCTTTTTATAAAGGAAAGCAACCGTAATCAGCGCCGTCAGATTCCACAGGGATTCATACAGAAACGTGGGGTGAACGTACTTGGCATAATCCCAGGTCTCCTGAATTTGTCCGGAATAACTGTATAGGATGCCCATGCGCCACGGAAGATCGGTCTCGCTGCCGAACGCTTCGATATTGATAAAATTGCCCCATCTGCCGATAACCTGTCCGATGAGTACGCAGGGAACGAGAATATCCGTGAACTTCAGGTAAGGGATTTTCTTGACTCTTGCCACGATGTACGCGGTGAGGAGTCCGGCGAGGATGCCGCCATAAATGGCAAGACCGCCGTCCCACATGGCGATGCAGTTATACAGTGTGGCGATGAAATTTCCAAAAAACGAGCCTTCCGTCACAAGATAATCGTATTGATTCCAGGTGAAGATGACGTAATAGGCACGGGCACCGAGAACGCCGAAGAGAATCACAAAAAAGCCCAGATCCGTCACGTCGTCGGTGGTGATTCCCTCGAATTTGGCACAACGGCTTGCAATCAGCAGTGCCAGCATCATGCCGCAGGTGATGAGTATGCCATACCAGGCAATATCCCGCCCGAACACGCTGAATGCAACTTTATCGATGTGGAAGGGCTCAATACCGAGTCCGGGAAAAGAGAGATAATACATAAAGACCTCCCAAAGAGTGTTCACAGAGAAATTATACCACAGACTGCTTCCGATTGCAACCGGAATTTCTCACACATGAAGAATTTTCAAAAACAAAAATCCCCCGCACCGAGGTACAGGGGATATGCTCCATCGGAGAGTCGAACTCCGGACAACT
>JAZSQX010000095.1:0-6827 GCA_045538235.1 Eubacteriales bacterium | reverse complement strand
GGTGCCGTCCACGGTGAAATAAGCGGTGTACACGTGGCAGCGGGAGGTGGGCGGCTGCATGACGATGTGGGAGGGGCCATCCACCATGGGGCAGCACCCGAAGACAACCGGAATGCCGCCGATGTCCGTGGTGACTTCGTTCCCGTCCGTGGCGTAGACGGCGCAGGAGAGAAGTCCCCGTTTGCTGTATGAGACGGTGTAGGTTGCCTCGTTGTCCCCGTTCCAGGTGAGATGCACCGTGTCGTGTACCACCGTTCCCGTGTCGTTTTCCAGCGTGACCTGAGCGGCAACGTCCCCGACTCGCAGGAAGCCCGCGGGGGTGTAGGGGGGGACGAGGGCGTGGCGGTAGTAGGCTTCCAGTTCCACGGCGTGCCACTTTTTCTGGGTGTATTCGTCGGGATCGTAATAGCGGATGGCGGCGGACAGAAGCTCCGATACCTCGTTGAAGGTCACGTCTGCGAGGGAGTTCACGGGGGCATCGGGGCGCGGCTCGTCGGGGGTGGTGTCGTAAGCGGCATCGGGCAATTCATCAGGGGAAAGTCCTTCCGTTCCCGCAGGGGGGAAGGCGGTTCCGTGGGGTACGATGACGCCGTCCACCACTCGATAGAGGGAAAAGACCGTGCCGATCCGCATCGATCCGTTTTCCTCCGTGAGGGTGGCGGTGTGGAAAACCACCCGTACCTCCTCCCCCGCCGTCAGCCCCATGGTGTCCGCATTTCCACTGGGGGAGACGGTGCCGCGATCCAGTTCAATCACATCCCCGGCTTTTGCGGCGTCAAATCCCTCCGTCACCTGCACCAGCACCGTGTCCCCTTCCACGGAGAGCACTTGAGCGTTAAAATATCCCTGGCTGTTCGCGCCGTGATTGGGGGTGTCGGGCGTTTCTTGCCGGGTGTGGAGAACCGTCCCCAGTCCGATGCACAGCAGAAAGGCGGCGGCAAGAGCGGCACAGCGGCGAATTTTGGCATCCTTTTCGGCGGCGGTGTAACGGTCGGCTTCTTCGATCATCGCGTCGGGGAGAGCGGCGAGACATTCAAACAGCGCTTCCCCCCTTCTAAAATCCTGTTTCATGGGGTCAGACCCCTCCTTTCCAAATCGAGTTTCAGTTTTGCCCGCAGGCGGTTTAAGGTGACGGACACAGCGTTTTCGCTCATGTGCATCCGTCGGGCAATGTCCCCCACCGAATCGGCGTACCAGTATCGTCGGAGAAAGAGGATGCGCTTTTCCTTTGGTAGGGAAGCGAGAAAAGCGACAATGGCATCGGCGAACTCCTTGTCCGTCAGGATCGATTCCGGGGTGACGGGATCGGGCAGGCAGTCCTCCAGCTCCGAAAACAGAACGGGCAGGGAGGTGCCGCCCCGCTTCTGCGCCCGGTTTTCCCGCCAGCGATCCAGGGCAAGCCGGCGGGTGACGGCGGAGAGGTAGGCTCCCAGTTTGTGGGGACGCGCCGGGGGAATGGCATTCCACGCCCGAAGCCAGGTGTCGTTGACCACTTCTTCCGCATCCTCTCGGGGCAGGATATTTTTCGCAAGATGCATCAGCCGGGGGGCATACTGTGTTTGTGCGGCATCCAGCGCTTCGGGATCTCGGGCGAAAAAGCCGTCTATGATCTGCGTATCGTCCATGGGATGACTCCTTTCTGTGAGGCTTTCATCTATCAAGACGGAATTTGTGGGGAAATCTTACAGGGAAATCCGTTTTTTCGAACCTTCCAATTATTTTTTGTGCTTCCGCATTGATCATTCCCAATTTTTGTAGGGCAGGGGCTTGCCCTGTCGCTGAAATAGCAAAAATGGGACGAAACGGCGGGAGGTAACCCCCGCCCTACGGGGAAAATCGATACTTTCGAAAAAATGCCGCACAGGAAAATCCCAAGATGCGGCATAGTGTGTGTCAATGAGGAATCAGCCCTTGAAGTCGGCGAAAACAACAAAAAAGCCGTACCAAACGATACGGCTGAGGGTGAATGATGGGGTTCGAACCCACGACCTCCAGGGCCACAACCTGGCGCTCTGACCAGCTGAGCTACATCCACCATAAGTCGCTGCATGAAGCAGCGTATCGAAACACCGACGAATCGGTGGAGGAACCAAAGAACCCGGTGTGGATCCTCCGGTTTCGGCAAAAGCCGACGTGCCTTGGGGGATTCGAACCCTCGACCTACTGCTTAGAAGGCAGTTGCTCTATCTTGCTGAGCTAAAGGCACAGGAATCTCCCAAGGGAGTGAAGCAGGTGATGGGAATCGAACCCACATAACCAGCTTGGAAGGCTGGAATTCTACCACTGAACTACACCTGCTCATTTGCCTGACGCTCAATTATCATACCACATCCGGAGAGATTTGTCAAGGGTTTTTTGAAAATTTTTTGCCGCTCTTTCCTCTTTCCGGGAAGAAAAAAGCCGCCCTGCTCCGGGGAGGGAACAGAAGCGGCTGTGAAATCAATACTGATAATCGGAAAGGAAGGCGCGAAGTTTATAGATATGGACGTTTCTCGGGAGCGGTAATCGCAGGAACACCTCTTCGCCGGAGAAGGGGAGATGATAGGAGCAGGTGATGGCGTTGGAGGTCCAGCCCTGCCGGTCGCCGTCGGGGAGGACGAAAGCGATGGTGCCGTCGGGGAACTGGGAAATGCCCTTGACCTGTTCCTTATTGATACTTGCATTGTTGTCGTAATTCGTGCTGTACTTGCCGGTGGTCTTGTCGAACACGTACACGGTCTTCCATCCTGCCACCCAGAGCTTGTTGTTGTCTCCGGCAACGGGCTGGAGATCGTGGAGCCCGCCGGCGGGAGGCGTATAACTCTTGCCGGGGATGGGCTCCACCTTCACCTTGCCGTCTGCGTCGATTTCCGCAGTATAGGCGGCAAGCCCATCGGTACCGCTCATGAGCCAGAAGCCGGGGAGATCGGGATCGTACAGAACGCCGTGGGCATCCCGGCTGGTGACGGCGGTGTAGTCCAGGGATTTGCCGTCCGTGTTATAGAAGCGCACTTCGCTGCCGGAGGAGGAAGCCACCGCGATGATGGTGCCCGCCGGGTTGATATCAATGGAGTGGGGATTTTCCGCGGCGTTTTTATCAGCAGTCCACAGCACCTTTCCAGCGGGGTAGGAGAACATTTTCGCGGAGTTCCAGTAGGCAATCACCACCACGTCGCCGTACTTGTCCGTGGTGCGGTACTTGAGACCTGCGATATTGGAGCCGTCCTGCAGGTAGGCGTTCCATTTCGCTCTGGATTCCACGTAACCGCGGGAAACGTCGAATACGGAGACCTTTGCCGTCGCCTGGTCTGCCACGAGGAGGAGTTTTTCGGTGGCACCTTTCAAATTTCCCACATAGGAGAAGTCCGCTGGGAAGGTCACGCCGTCGGCGGCAATTTTGTCGCAGAACCACGCGCAGGCGGCATCCAGTGCGACCACGTTGGCGGCGTGGATGACCAGCTTGCCGTCGATGATCTGAACGACAAATTCATCCTTGTCCACAAATTTCACACCGCTTTCGGGACGGTTGGTGGCACCGATGAGGATTTCTTTTTCGGCAATCTGGGACTCATCCTTGTAGAAGTCGTCCTGGATTTTGATGTCGGGGCAGTGCTCCTTCAGCGCCTGATAGACCTTGCTGAAGAGTTTGGCGGGCACCACATCTCGGAATTCGGGGCGGATAATGACCCAGGAGGAGTCGAGGGTGATGTCCCCGACAGCGGGAGCGTCCGTTTCAATAGCGGAATCGGAGACCGCGGGGGTTTCACCGGATTCCACCGGCGCGGGCTCGTCCGTACCGCAGGCAGTGAACACCAGCATGAGAGTAAGCAGAAGCAGAATCAGGGACTGTTTCATATCGTTATTTCCTTTCAATTGTAATATCAAGGAGAAAGTATCAATTTGTATTATAACAGAAAGAAAGAAAAATGTCAATGTAAACGAGACGGTTTATTTGCGAACGGTTTGGTTTCATTTTATTTACAAAAAAGGGTTGTAAAGCGACGGCGGGTCTGCTATACTATACATACATCAATCCTACCATGGTGAGTTTGTATATGTTTGGCTATGTGAAACCTTACGTGCCCGAACTCAAGGTGGCGGAATACGAGCGGTATCGGGGGACGTACTGTGGTCTTTGCCGCAGTATGGGGGCGGTGACGGGACAGACCTCCCGGCTGACCCTCTCCTACGATTTCGTGTTTCTTGCCGCGGTCCGCATGGCGCTGACGGGGGTGGAGCCCACCTTCTCTCCCTGCCGCTGTGCCGCCCATCCGATGAAAAAACGGGCGATCATGGACGATAACGAGGCACTTCGTGATACGGCGGCGCTGGCGGGGGTCTTGGCGGGTGCCAAAAACCGGGACGATCTGGCGGATGAAACCGGGATGGCGCGCATCCGTCCCCTTTTGCTCCGACCGCTTCTGAAAGAAATGACCCGGCGGGGATCCCGCGCTTTGCCCGATAAGGTGGAGTATGAAATCTTCTGTATGATCTCCCGGCTGTCGGCACTGGAAGAGGCGGGCTGTACCTCGGCGGATCAGATGGCGGAGCAGTTCGGCATCGCCCTCGGGTACGCCTTTGCGCTGGGACTGGAGGGGGAAGCCCACGAAATCGCCTGGCGGATCGGACACGGGACGGGGAAATTCGTCTACCTGTGCGATGCCGCGGACGATCTGACGGCGGACGGAAAACGGGGACGGTACAATCCTCTGGCGGCAGGATGGGGCGAATTTGCCCTTCAGGACGGGAAAATGTCCCCCATGGTGCGGGATGCCGTCATGACCTCCACACCCATCATGCTGGAATCCGTGGGAGAGGCGGCGGATCAGTTGCCGAACGACCACCCCATGACTCCCATTATCAGAAATATCGTATATCTCGGACTCCCCGAATCCATGCGCCGCGTGCTGTACGGAGCGAAAACGGAAACGGCGGCGGAGAATTTCGAGGGAAAAGAAAGGATCTGGAAGAACAACCGATGAGAGACCCATATCAAGTGCTCGGCATCTCCCGCAGTGCCACGGACGACGAGGTGAAAAAAGCCTACCGGAATCTGGCGCGAAAGTACCATCCCGACAACTACGCGGGATCGGCACAGGCGGCGGGATACGAAGAGATTATGAAAGAGATCAACGAAGCCTACGAGGCGATTCAGAAGGAGCGTTCCGGCAAAACGGCGGGGGCGGGGCAGTCGTCCGGACAGCGAACCTACTCCTCCTACGCCAACTCGGGAACCACGTCCTTTTACGAGGTGCGGCGACTCATCGCGGAGGGGCATTACTCCGAGGCGGAGCTGATCATCGACTCCACACCCGCGGCGGATCGGGGGGCGGAGTGGAACTACCTCAAGGGGTGTCTCCTGACCCAGCGGGGATTTTACTACGACGCGCTCCGCTATATTGAAATTGCCTGCTATCTGGATCCCCACAATCTGGAATACCGGGAGGCGAAAAACCGCATGACTGCCCGCTCGGGACAGTTCGGCGGCTCCTACCGCACCCAGAACAACGTGGGGGACTGCGATCTCTGCGGTACCTGCTCTACTCTCATCTGCTGTGACGGGTGCTGTGAATGCTGCGGCGGGGATCTGATTCCCTGCTGTTAAGGAGGATGGCATCATGAACCGTGATAATCGGAAAATCACAACGAAAAAACTCGCTCTCTGCGGGGTGTTTGCCGCCCTGTGTCTCACCATGCTGTGGGTTCTGGGGCTGTCCGTGCTGGACTTGAGTGTCCTGGTGCTGTGTTCCCTCATGACCATGCTCCTCACTGTGGAGACGGGGGACAAAATGACCTGGATTTACGTGGCGGTGACGGGGGTGCTGGCGCTTCTGCTTCTGCCATCCAAGCTGTACGCGGTGGAATACGTCTGTTTTGCCGCCGTGTATCCCGTTCTGAAGCTGTACATCGAACGGCTTCCTGCGCTTCCGGCATTTCTCGTGAAACTCTCCCTTCTCGACTGTATGCTCCTATTGTGCATCGTCCTCGGAAAGCTGGTGTTTGTGGCGGGGGAGGAGACGTTCTCCCTCAGCGTCATCACTCTGGTGGGCGGCACGGCGATCTTCATCGTCTACGATCTGGCGCTGACCACCTGCATCTCCTGGTACATCGTGAAACTGCGCAAAAAACTGGGACTAAAAAAACTATTTTGATACACAATTCATAAAAATGGCTCCGTTTCGTTGACAATGGAGCCTTTTTTGTAGTATAATAAGAAGTAAGTATGCAAAAAAGTAAAATGGAAGGATCGGAGTGAGAACAATGCTCAGAAGTATGACGGCATTTGGGCGTGCGAGACGGGTTTCCCCCGACGGCGCTCTGGATATTACAGCCGAAATCCGCAGCGTCAATTCCCGGTATCTGGACTGCACGGTGAAGACGTCCCGGATGTACGGATTCTTAGAAGAAAAAGTCAAAGCCTACCTGTCCGCGGCGGGAATCGTGCGGGGCAAGGTGGAGGTATACATCGGAGTGGACGTGCTGGTACAGCGTGGCGCGGAAGTGATGCTGGACACGGAAGCCGCCTCCTCCTACATCGCCGCACTGCGGAAACTGCGGGACACCTTTGATCTGCCGGATGACATCACCGTCATGAAGGTGGCGGAAAACCGGGATCTCTTCAACATGAAGAAGCCTGACGAAGATCTGGAGAAGGACTGGGAAGCCATCCGGGACGTGCTGGCGGAAGCGGTGGAGGGATTCCTCGCCATGCGCCGGGCAGAAGGGGAAAATCTCTGCCGGGACATTCTGGCGAAGGCGGAGAATATCCGTTCTTATGCTGCCCGGGTGAAGGAGCTCTCGGCGGCGGATATCGGCGGATACCCCCAGAAGCTGGAACAGCGGATCCG
>JAZSQX010000213.1:0-11503 GCA_045538235.1 Eubacteriales bacterium | reverse complement strand
CCATGCCCGCATACACCGTAATTTTTACACGGATCGGTGTCTCCGAGGCGGTGCTTATACAGCATACTCCGCTATGGTGCGAGAAACGGGACTTGAACCCGTACGGTGTAAACCACACGCCCCTCAAACGTGCGCGTCTGCCAGTTCCGCCACTTCCGCGAGGACAAAACCGAAGTTCTGTCAACGTTGATTATTATAGCACCGAATTTCCGTTTTGTCAAGAGAAAAATGAAAAAAACTTGTAGATAATTTGTGCAGTCGTCCAGGATACGTTACACTTTACTCAAAAAAGCAAAGACGCAAGCGAAAGTGCAACCAATTCGGAATGAGAGACCGAAGGTCACAAATGCAGAATTGATTGCGGCGCGTTCAGAAAAAGGGCAGATAATCCGCTAAAACGGTATTGGCGAACGGAATCCAAGACAGCATTTCGGTATCGTATTCGACAGCTTGTTATACCGCACACTTGCTTTTGTGACACCATATTTCAACGAATATTTCACTACCAGTTGACAAAACCGATACTTCGATGCGATACGATTCATGGGAAGACAACTCCTTTGGCTTGATGTTGGTTTGGTCGCTTACATCTTACCACTTTTGAGTTGCCTTTTCGATATTTCCTCTGTTACTTATCGATTGTACCATAACCCAACTCGTAACCCCCAACAGTAACAACGTCTACGTGTACACCGACAAAACCTTCATCGGTAAGGTGGACATGATCAACACCAATTTCTGGGGTTCTCCCAAACGTTCCATTGAGCTGAACGGTACCGGGAAAATGACCATGATCGGCGGAAAATTCCTCCACTCTACGGCACCGCTGGTGGATATCCGTGGGGGGCGCTGACCATGTACGCCCTCTTCAACGAGCCAAGAACCAGAATCAAAACCACGGAGCAGGTAGAATCCATCCCTCTGTCTGGCAACCTCTTTGGTTCGATTTGCCGCCGCGGTGCTACCATCCAGGGCGGTATCGATAAAGCAAAGCTGTTTGGAGAAGACTTCGATTGATTTTTTCTGACCAACTGCCGTAGATTCCACATTTCTGGGATCTGCGGCAGTTTTGGCATTTTTTGAGAAGAAACGGAAGAAAAACAGGAAATGACCTTTACAAACGGGGGATTTGGTAGTATAATAGAGTTGAAATATTTTTTTTGTTACCTGGAATTCTCAATAAGAAAGAGGTAAAAATATGCTTACAGATATTCAGATTGCACAGCAGGCAACTCTCAAACCCATCACGGAAATCGCAGACGGACTCGGTATTCTGCCCGAAGAACTGGAACAGTATGGCAGAGTCAAGGCAAAAATCACCGATGCCTGCACAAAGCGGCTGGCGGATAAGAAGGATGGTAAGCTGATCCTCGTAACCGCTATCAACCCCACTCCTGCCGGCGAAGGCAAGACCACTACTACCGTTGGTCTCGGCATGGCAATGAAGAAAATCGGCAAGGATGCGATCATTGCGCTGAGAGAGCCCTCTCTTGGTCCCGTGTTCGGCATCAAGGGCGGTGCTGCTGGCGGCGGCTATGCTCAGGTGCTCCCCATGGAAGATATCAATCTTCACTTTACCGGTGACTTCCACGCCATCACGGCAGCAAACAATCTGCTGTGTGCCATGATTGACAACCACATTCAGCAGGGCAACGAACTGGATATCGACACCCGTCGGATTCTCTTTGCCCGCGTTACCGATACCAATGACCGCGCTCTCCGCAATGTTGTGGTGGGCATGGGCGGCAAAATGGACGGCGTTCCGAGAGAAGACCACTTCATGATCACCGTGGCATCCGAGGTTATGGCAATCCTCTGCCTGGCGGAAAATATTGCCGATCTGAAGAAGAGACTGGGCAATATTCTCGTAGCATATACCAGAACCGGCAAGCCCGTATTCGCTCGCGACGTACACGCAGAAGGCTCCATGGCGGCTCTCCTGAAGGATGCCATCAAGCCGAACCTGGTGCAGACGGGGGAAAATACTCCTGCCATCATCCACGGCGGTCCCTTCGCTAACATTGCACACGGATGCAACTCCGTACGCGCAACCAAGCTGGCTCTGAAGCTGGCGGACTATACCATTACCAAAGCCGGATTCGGCGCGGATCTTGGTGCGGAAAAGTTCCTCGACATCAAGTGCCGATTTGCGGGACTGAAGCCTTCTGCCATCGTGCTGGTTGCGACCATCCGCGCGCTGAAGTACAACGGCGGCGTGCCGAAGACCGAACTGAAGGAAGAAAACGTCGATGCTCTCGTTCGCGGCAGCGTGAACCTGGAGAAGCACATCGAAAACCTTCAGCTTTACGGAGTTCCCGTTGTGGTTGCCATCAACCGCTTTGAATCCGATACCGATGCGGAACTGAGCACCCTCCGTGCAATTTGCGAAAAGAACGGTGCGGACTTCGCTTTGTCCGAAGTATTTGCCAAGGGCGGCGAAGGCGGCATCGAACTGGCGGAAAAGGTCGTAGCAGCCTGCGAAAAGCCCTCCGATTTCCACGTTCTCTATCCTGATGAAATGCCCATCCAGGAAAAGATCGAAACCGTTGCCAAGAAGATCTACGGTGCAGACGGCGTGAACTTTGAACCCAATGCGCTGAAGGCACTGAAGGAAATCGAAGCTCTGGACGAAGCCTATAAGAAGTTCCCCGTATGCATGGCGAAAACTCAGTATTCTCTCTCCGATGACCAGACCAAGCTGGGAAGACCCACTGGTTTCCGTATCAGCGTGCGGGAAATCAAGCTGTCCGCAGGGGCTGGCTTCATCGTGGTTCTCACTGGCGCCATTATGACGATGCCCGGTCTCCCGAAGGTACCGGCTGCCAACGTGATTGACGTGGACGACGAAGGAACCATCACGGGACTGTTCTAATACCAGATTATGACCGAAACGATTATCACCCATAGCCCGGAGGAGACGGAGGAGCTGGGAGCCCGGACGGCACAGCATCTTCTCCGCCGGGGCAAGCCCTTTTTCATCGCCATGTACGGGGATCTGGGGGCGGGGAAGACCGTCTTTGTACGGGGACTTACCTCCGTTCTCTCTCCCGGAAGCCGCGTGAAAAGCCCCACCTATACCATCGTCAACGAATACCGGAAGGGGGAGACGCCCCTGTTCCATTTCGATTTGTACCGTGTGGCGGATGAGGAGGAGTTGACGGGCTTCGGATTTGAAGAATATCTGGATCGCGGAAACTGCGTCGCCGAGTGGAGCGAGCACATCGGCAGCTATCTCCCCGAGGACGCGGTGCTGGTTCGGATTGAAAAGTACGGCGAAAGCGAACGCCGGATCACTCTCGAAAATTTCAGTTTTGCGGAGGCGTGACGTGAGAATTTTAGCACTGGATACCACGGCGAAAACTGCCACGGTCGCGCTCTGCGAAGGAAATGACGCGGGGGTACGGATCATCGCCGAATATACCCTGGAAACTACGGAGCACAGCACCGTTCTGCTCCCCATGATCGAGTCTGTTCTGGAGCGGTCTGCGGGAAGCGGCGTGGATCTGTACGCGGTTTCCGTGGGACCCGGGTCTTTTACCGGGGTACGCATCGGCGTTGCCACCGTGAAGGGACTGGCATTTGCGGATCATACGCCCACCGTGGGGGTATCCTCCCTGGATGCCATGGCACGGGCGTGTGGCGGACTGGTGGGACTGATTGTTCCCGTTATCGATGCCCGCCGGGATCTGGTGTATACCGCCCTGTTCCGCGGAGAACGGGATGGAAGCGTTACCCGACTGACGGAGGACAGCCAGATTCCCGTGACGGAACTTCTCGAAAGGCTTCTCCCGCAGTTTGGTGCGGATTCCGCTGTGTGGTTCACGGGAGATGCCACAGAAAAACTGATGGCGCACGAAAAATGTCCCGAATCTGCTGCCTGTACGCCCATTCGTCTGCGGAAACAGTCCGCTTACGGCGTTGCAGCGGCAGCATGGTACCGATGGACAACGGAAAATCGTGAAAACTTTACAGACGGGGCAACCGTTCCCGTATATCTGAAAAAATCCCAGGCGGAACGGGAGCGGGAAGAACGCCTTGCACAGAACAATGCCTGAAACATGGCAGAATGGAGTCAATGATGGAAACCAAAAGAAGACTGGTGTTAGCATCCGACCACGCGGGTTATCCGCTCAAAAATGCGCTGGTAAAGCTGCTGGCAGAGGAAGGCTATCCGGTAGAAGACGTGGGAACGTACTCCGCGGACAGCTGTGATTACCCGGATTACGCGGTAAAGGCGTGCGAAAAGGTGACGGCGGGGGAAGCTGACTTGGCGATTCTCTGCTGCGGAACGGGAATTGGCATGAGCATGGCTGCCAATAAGATTCGCGGCATCCGCGCTGCTTGCTGTTCCGATGTTTTCAGTGCCAAGTTTACGAGAGTGCACAACGATGCCAACGTTCTGTGCCTGGGTGCCCGTGTTATCGGGGAAGGTCTTGCGGCAGAGTTGGCAAATGTGTTCGTGACCACGGACTTTGAGGGCGGCAAGCACGCACGTCGTGTGGCGATGATCACCAAAATTGAAGAAAGCCAGAAATAAAGGGATTTTATTTCGCATACAATTTTACAATAAAATAGAAGGGAGAACCACATGAAAAACTATATTGTTACCATCGCGCGGCAGTACGGAAGCGGTGGACGGGAAGTGGGACAAAAGCTGTCGGAACTGACCGGATTGCCGTTCTACGACAAGAATCTCATTACCATGGCGGCTCAGAAAAGTGGGCTCAGCACGGATGCTCTGCACACAGTGGACGAAAAGGCGGCGAACAGCCTTCTTTACACCCTGGCGCTGGGATCCTCCATCTACAACCACGGAATTGAGCATGTGAATCTCCCCATCAACGATAAGTTGTTTGTGGTCCAGTCTGAGATCATCAAGGAGCTTGCGGCAGGGGGAGAAGGGGCAATCGTTGTAGGACGGTGTGCCGACTATGTCCTTGCCGGGCGGGAAAATCTGGTGCGGGTCTTTATCAGCGCGGATTTTGACACCCGGGTACAGACCGTGATGAAGCGTCATGACCTGAATGAGGCGCAGGCGAAGGATCTGATCATCAAGACGGACAAACGCCGTGCCAATTATTACAGCTATTATACCGGGGAAAAGTGGGGCAAGGTGGATAAATACGATCTGGCGATTTCCACGGACAAAATCGGTATGGACGGCGCAGCAGGCATGATTGCAGACTATCTGAAAATGATGGATCAGCGATAATGGAACGGCTCCCAAAAGAACAGACAGCAAAAAAAGCTGCCAAATAGCAAATCCAGGGATGAACTGGCATCGGAATTCCACCGGTGTCAGTTTTGTTTTGCGCCATATTCTTCCGCAAGTCGGGGGGATGGAAAACCTCGAGGAACTTTCAAACGGCTGTCTCGTTTTCCTGTCCGCAAAAATAAAAAAGCCCCATAGGACTTTTTGTTTATGGAGCATCCCACACAACGTACGAACTCCACGGTCGTGGGATGCTGATTCGATTTGCAGTACACATAGCCGAGTTCGGCTGCGGCACTGCCGATGGAGATAAGGGGAGTCGAACCCCTGACCTCTTGAATGCCATTCAAGCGCTCTCCCAACTGAGCTATACCCCCAAGTTCAACTAATTATATCATATCGAAAACGGTTTGTAAAGAGTTTTTCGAAATTTTGTTCGTTTTTTTCTGAATCTCCAAGCAAAAAACGCAAGCTTTCCATTGACTTGCGTTTCTTTGTATTTATGGTGTTGCTTATGTCTCGCGGTAGCTTCCCAGATAGCGGAATTCTTCGCACACATCGTCCAGCGTTTGCATGAGATGAGCGAATTCATCCGAATAGACGGAGGTGTCGAAATCGAAGAAGAAGCGGAATTCGAAATCGCGTCCTTCGATGGGACGGGAGAGGAGGGAGGTCAGATTGATGCCCAGCGCGTTGAAGCGGGACAATACCTGATACAGCGCGCCCGGAGTGTTGCCGGTGACGATCATGACCGTCGTCTTGTCCGCACCGGGATAGATCTCGATTCCTTTCGAAATGCACAGGAAGCGGGTGTAGTTGTTGTCGGTGTTCTGAATGTCCCGTGAGAGGCATTCCAGACCGTACAGCGCGGCGCAATGGCGGGAGGAGATAGCGGCAATGTCCTTTCTGCCGGAGTCTCTGACCATGCGGGCGGCAACGGCGGTGTTGGCGGCATAGGTGATCTTCACTCCGGAGCCCAGGGCTTCGATGTATTTGCTGCACTGGTTGATGGCTTGCTCGTGAGACACGATCTCTCGGACATCGGCGAGGGTGGTGCCGGGATTGACGAGAAGGGAGTGTTCAATCTTGCAGCGGACGGCGCGGACAATGTGGACGTTTGCCAACTCCAGCGCCTTATACACACCCGTGACACTGCCGGCGGTGCTGTTTTCAATGGGCAGAACCCCATACTTGACATATCCCGTTTCCACGGCGCGGATCACATCCGAAAACGTCTTGACGTAAGTGATCTGTGGATCCTTGAAGAGCTTCAGCGCCGCTTCCATGGAGTACGCGCCCTCAATTCCCTGGCACGCCACGTGGGCAGAGGTGGGGAACAAACGAGGGGTGGTCTCAATGGCGGTACCAATTTCTTCGTAGAGACGGGTGCTCTTTCCAAGCAGACGGCTCTGGTGATCTCTGGAAACCTCAAACAACAGGGAATAGATCTGCCGGATGTAGTTTTTCATGTCGTCGTCCGCCAACTCTGTGACGGAGCGGAGCTTTTCACGCTCGCGAACGGGATCGTAGACCGCCATGCCGGCTTCTTTTTTGTAAGCGGCGATCGCCCCGGCAACCTGCATCCGCTGGCGGAACAGCTCCACCAGTTGGCGGTCGATTTGGTCAATCTCGTCGCGGTGGGCGAGGAGTTTTTCGTTATTCATGGTGAGATCCTCTCTTAATAGTGAAATTGGGGCAACGGATCAGTCGGGGTTCCGTTCACCCAGAACGATGCGGTATTTCTGATAGAAGCTTTCGTAGTAGTCGCCGTCCAGGGCATCCCGGATTTTCTGCATCAGTTCGTTGTAGAAGTAGAGGTTGTGGAGCACGGCAAGGCGCATTCCGAGCGCTTCCTTTGCCTTGATGAGGTGGCGGATGTACGCCCGGGAATGATTGCGGCAGGCGGGACAACCGCAGTTTTCATCGATGGGGCGGCTGTCTTCCTTGTATTTTTCGTTGAGCAGGTTCATCTTCCCGTTCCAGGTGAAGAGATTGCCGTGGCGGGCGTTCCGGGAGGGCATCACGCAGTCAAAGAAGTCCACCCCGCGATGTACGGCTTCCACGATGTTCTGGGGGGTACCGACTCCCATGAGATAGCGGGGCTTGTTCGTGGGCATATAGGGCTCTACGGCTTCGATGATGCGATACATTTCTTCCGTTTCTTCACCGACAGCCAGACCGCCGATGGCGTAGCCGTCCGTGTCCAGTTCCCGGATTTGCTCCATGTGGCGGACGCGGAGATCGGCGTAAGTGCTTCCCTGGTTGATGCCAAAGAGAAGCTGACCGGGGTTGACAGTGTCTTCCAGTTGATTGAGGCGCGCCAATTCTTCCTTGCACCGTCTCAGCCAGCGAGTGGTACGGTCGCAGGAGTTTTTCGTGTAGTGGTATTCGGCGGGGTTCTCAATGCACTCATCAAACGCCATGGCGATGGTGGAGCCCAGATTCGACTGGATCCGCATACTTTCCTCGGGACCCATGAAAATCCGCTTGCCGTCGATGTGGGAAGAGAAGTAGACCCCTTCCTCCTTGATTTTTCTCAGTCCGGCCAGGGAGAAGACCTGGAATCCGCCGCTGTCGGTGAGGGTGGGGCGATCCCAGGTCGTGAATTTCTGCAGTCCCCCCTGATTGTGTACCAGACGGTCGCCGGGACGGATGTGCAGATGGTAGGTGTTGGAGAGCATGACCTGGCAGTTGACTTCCTTCAGATCGGGGGCAGAGACCCCGCCCTTGATGGCAGCGCAGGTGGCTACGTTCATGAAAACAGGGGTTTCGATGGTGCCGTGAGGGGTGATGAGACGGCCACGGCGCGCTTTGCTATGGGGATCGGTTTTTTCAAGAATAAACATACAAAACTCCGTACTACAAAAGATAGAATGTCACATCAGCCGCGCAAACTGGCGGTCGATGGAGGATTTTTTGATTTCGAATGCCACGGGGCGGCCGTGAGGACAGGTTCGGATGACGGAATTGTCTTTCCCGGGCTTTTTGAGAAGGCGATCGCAGATCCACTTGATGTGGGCGATGTCGTAAATGCGCCCGCCCTTGATGGCTGCTTTGCAGGATGCCTGCCACAGTCTGGATTCGAAGAACCCTTCGGCGGCGGACTCCACGGTGGCGGTCGCGTCGGAGAGCTTCGATGCCAGAGTGGTGAACAATTCAATGGAAGCGGCGGTGTCCAGCGTGTCGGGAATCTGGGAGATTTTCGCCCGATAGGAGGAAACGCCGATTTTTTCAAAGGTGTAAGCGAAGCCCAGTCCCTGAATTTTGTCTTCGTAGTCCGTCAGCGCGTCGGCTTCGTCCGAGAGAAGATCCACCTCAATGGGAGCCATGAGGAGTTGTCCATTGGAGGCACTTTTTTCGCTGAGGTGTGCCTGCATCTTCCGGCAAAGCTCGTCGAAGAGGATTCGCTCATGGGCGGCGTGCTTGTCCACCATGAGAATCCGATCTTCGATCTGTACGATAACGTAGCAGTGGAACGCCTCGCCGATGATGACGTATTCGGGAATTTCCGCCGGGTCAATGGTGGGACAGTACGCGGCAGGGGGAAGTCCTTGCGTGCTTTGGCTGACCGAATTCGGTGCGGGAATCTCCGGTATATCCGGCTGGGAAACCGTCCGTTCAATGGCGGGTTCCGGTGCCGGGACAGACAGCGGCGGGGTCGGTGCGTGTTCTTCGGGAGCCGGAATAGGCTCGCTTCTCGTGGGAACCGGGGGCGTTGGGATGGGCTTCGGTGTTGGGACATCCGCCGGTGCTGAACGTTCGTGCACAGGGGGACGATCCGCCGGAATGGGAATTTCTTGTGCGGCAGGGTGGGGCTTCTCCGCTTCTTGCCTGAGGGAGGATCCCGTGGGGAACGCCACGTATTCGCTGGCACGACGAAGATTTTCCGCGGCCTGACGGTGTGTGCGGAGCAATTCCTCGTCCGTGGGAGCGGCAGAAATGGCATTCAGTTCCGAGAGACGGATCTGCTGTCCCTTGCCGTTTCGTTTGTCCATTGGGAGGAACGCATCGGCAAATCCGGAAGCCGTTGTGCCGGCTGTTTTTTTTGCGGGAGGGGTACCGGGGAGTTTCAGTTCTGGACGGTGGGCTTCCGCTTCCAGGGCAGAGAGAACCGCATAATACACCGCATCAAAGATGATTTTTTCATTGGCAAACTTCACCTCCAGCTTGGCGGGATGGACGTTCACATCCACGGCAGCGGGGTTCAGCTCCAGATTCAGCACGCAGAAGGGGAATTTCTCGTGGGGAATTTTCGATGAATACGCCTGTTCCAATGCAGCGGCGGCGGTCTTCGATTTGATATACCGCCCGTTAATGAAGAAATTCTCCATGTTTCGGTTGGAGCGGTACAGATCGGGCTCGGAGACAAATCCCGTTACCCGGATGCCGTTTTCCTCCCGATCCACAGGAAGGGAACGGCGGGAAACGTCCTTGCCGAAGAGAGCCCAGATGGTCTGCCGCAGATCCCCGTTCCCGGCGGTAAGAAACTTGATTTCGCCGTCGGAAATGAACTTGAAGGAGATGTCAGGGCGGGAGAGGGCGATTTTTTCCACCACCGCGCCGATGGCGATGGCTTCCGTGGAGTCTTTTTTGAGGAATTTCCGGCGGGCAGGGACGTTGTAGAAGAGATCCTCCACAATGACCGTGGTGCCTTCCTGACACCCCGTGTCGCGGATGGATTCAATCCGCCCACCTTCCGCTTCCAGCATGGCACCCATGGGACTGCCGGGGATGCGGGAGAAAATCCGCAGACGGGAGACGGAGGCAATGGCAGCCAACGCTTCTCCCCGGAACCCGAGGGTCATAATGGATCCCAGATCCTCCGCTTTGCTGATTTTGCTGGTGGAATGGCGTGTGATAGCGGGCTTTAAGTCGTCCTTCTCCATGCCGCAGCCATTGTCCGCTACGCGAATGAAGGAGACGCCGCCCCGCTGGATTTCCAGGGTGATCTGACTCGCCTCGGAGTCGATGGCGTTTTCCAGAAGTTCCTTGACCGCGGAGGCAGGGCGATCCACCACTTCTCCGGCGGCGATCAGATTGGCAACTTCAAAACTCAGTAAATTGATTTTTCCCATATGTGTTCTTTCCGTTCGGATTTAGAATGGGGGAGATTCAGAGAAGTTTTTTCCATTGATAAATGAGATTGAGGGCTTCAATGGGGGTGAGGGTGTTGATGTCCGTCTTCCGGAGTCCCTCTTTGATTTCCTCGGCGGCAATGTCCGCAAAACTCATGTTGATGAGTCCGTCGTTGGCATCCGCTGTCTTTCTCGGGGCGGCAGAGGCTTTTTTGCCCTCGCTTCTACCTTCCAGTTCTGCGAGAATTTCCTTGGCGCGGCGGGTGACTTCTCCGGGAACGCCTGCGAGACGGGCCACTTCAATGCCGTAGCTGTCATCCGTGGGACCTTCCACGATTTTGCGGAGGAAGATAATGTCCTCGCCACGCTTTTTCGCCGCAATGTTGTAATTGACAACGCCCTTGCGCTCGGATGCCAGGGCGGTAAGCTCGTGATAATGGGTAGCAAACATGGTTTTCGCGCCAATCCGCTTGCCCACGGTGTATTCCGCCACGGCGCGGGCGATGCTCATGCCGTCGTAGGTGGAGGTGCCGCGCCCGATTTCGTCGTATACGATGAAGCTGCGGGCGGTGGCGTTGTTCAGAATATACGCGACTTCCTTCATTTCCAGCATGAAGGTGGACTGCCCCGACGCCAGATCATCCGATGCCCCGACTCTCGTGAAGAGTCGATCCACCATGCCGATTCGGGCGGAGGACGCGGGCACGAAGGAGCCGATCTGCGCCATGAGGATAATCAGCGCGGTCTGCCGCATATAGGTAGATTTCCCCGCCATATTGGGACCGGTGATGAGCATGAGGCAGTGATCCCCGGTGTCAAGGAACGCATCGTTCGGGACAAAGTAGGAATCCTCCACGAACTTTTCCACCACGGGGTGACGACCGTTTTTGATGTCGATCACGTCGCTGTTGTCCACGGTGGGGCAGACGTAGGAGTTTTGGGCGGCGGCATCGCTGAGGGACAGGAACACGTCCAGTTTGGCGAGTGCCTGGGCGGACTGTCGGATCCGGACGGATTCTCTGTCCACCGCCTGTCGGATTTCCAGGAAGAGATCGTATTCGAGCGCCTTGAGTTTGTCATCCGCGCCTAAAATGGTGGCCTCCATGTCCTTCAGTTCGTCCGTGATATACCGCTCCTTGTCGGAGAGAGTCTGCTTGCGGACAAGTCGGAGGCCAAGCGGTCTTAGGAAGACAATGACTAGACCCAACTCCTTGGG
>JAZSQX010000290.1:0-7901 GCA_045538235.1 Eubacteriales bacterium | reverse complement strand
ACCTGGTTCACGGTCGCCATCACGCCCATGAGCATCAGTCTCTTGATGCACTCTGCCGCGGTGACTTTCAAACGTTGTGCCAGTTCACTGACGGTGATTTCATCGGGAATGGTCACCTTCAGAGGCTGCTTCTTCGCTTTTTCCAGGTTCGCCTTCTGCTTCTTTTCCATTGCCTGGCGTTCCTTGTCGGACTTCTTGCCGGTACCCCGGTTATCGCCGTTCTGGTTCTGCTTTTTCAGCTTCTGCTTATTGGAGCGCGAGTCGTCCATCTCGGGAGTGAAGGTTTCCAGACGCTCGTCGTATTTGGAAAGGTCCACGGCACTGCTGCGGGTATCGACCACACGGGTGACACCGGTACGCTTCTTTTCCACGCCCTGTTCGATCTTCGGCTTGGGCTGGGGTGCCACGGGAATCCGGTCGCGATCTCGGAAATCCTTATCTCTGGGAGCACGGTCGTTCCGGTTGCCGCCGAAATCTTTTCCGCCGATGGGCTTATTACCAAACTGACCGCCACGGTTCATGCCGCCGTCCCGGTTCTGACCGAAGCCGCCTTCCGGACGGGACTGACCGTCTCTCTGACCCATGGGGCGATTGCCACCCCGGTCTCCCATGGGACGATCTCCCTGGGGCCGGTCGTTCCGGTTCTGGAAGCGATTGTCTCCCTGAGGACGGTCTCCCATGGGACGACCCCCATCCCGTCTGGGCATCTGTCCGGCTGCGGGAGTCTGAGGAGCCGCCTTTGGTCTCGCTTCTACGCCTGCTTTCGCCTTGGCTGCCGCTTCCGCTTTTGCCTTGGCTTCGGCTTCTGCTTTTGCCTTGGCTTCGGCTTCTGCTTTTGCACGGGCTTCTGCTTCCGCTTTTGCACGGGCTTCGGCTTCCGCTTTTGCACGGGCTCCCGCCTCCGCCTTGGCCCGAGCTGCCGCTTCTGCTTCCGCTAATGCCTTGGCAGCCGCTTCTTCCGCCGCCTGTTTTTCTTCCGGGGAAAGAGGAAGAGTAATCTTCGTCTTTCCGTTCATGTATCCGTCTATATCCTTGATCCGGGCACCTTCCGTCATGTGCTCGAACAGAAGATTCACTTCGTCTGCTTCCAGGGTTGCCGAATTGCTCTTCACCGTAATGCCAAGTCCCCCCAGCTTTTCCGTCAGTTCCTTGGGCTTCACCCCCAAATCCTTTGCAAGCTGGCTAATTTTGAACATTGCGTTCGACTTCGTTGCCATTCTCAATCATCCTTTCTATCATCGCAGCATTCGTCTGTTTTCTGAGGCTCCTCCGCTTCGAACGTGCGGCATACACATTCCCACGGTCCTCGTCCTGTAAAAGCGGCTGCCGCGCACACAGCACTCTTTCCGAGTATGTGAGCGAGGTCCGCGCTGTCGTATTGGGTAATAAAGAACCGGACGTTATAATATCGGCATTTATCTGTCAACTGCTTCCGGGTTCTTTCTGACGCATCCCGGGCAATCAGGAGGAATTTCACCCGTCCCCGCCGGATTTCTCCGAGGATGAGATCAAATCCCACCGTAACGCCCCCTGCCGCCATACACAGACCGATCATTCGTTCCGTCATCGTCAAGCCTCCACTGCGCCGTTTGATTCTATTCCATGGGGCGATCAGGTATTCTCGGCTTCCCGCTGGCTGAATCGGATCTCTT
This sequence comes from Eubacteriales bacterium, assembly GCA_045538235.1. Lineage (GTDB taxonomy): Bacteria > Bacillota > Clostridia > Oscillospirales > CAG-272 > UMGS1696. Next base: position 6,249 of record JAZSQX010000290.1, on the reverse strand, counting down.
TGCCCAGTTCTTCGTACAGTTCCTCTGAGATCTCACATTCCAGCGCCCGATGCAGAATGCCCGATTTTCTCGCCTTTTTGAAGCACGTCTCGTTTTTACAGAGGTAAGCCCCTCTGCCCGATTTCTTCCCGGTGAAGTCGATGGAAATCTCCCCTTCCGGAGAGCGCACCACCCGCATGAGATCCTTTTTCAGAAAGGTTCCCGCGCACCCTACGCACCGTCGCTCGGGCATTTTTTTCTTCGGCGTGCCGTTTGTTTTTGGTTTCGTCTGCGCCATATCCGCCTCCGCGATCAGCTCTTGATCCCCTTGATGTCGATCTTGAAGCCGGTGAGCTTGGCAGCCAGACGGACGTTCTGTCCTTCCTTCCCGATGGCGAGGGAAAGCTGATCCCCTGCCACGTGTACCGTTGCGCTCCGTTCCCCGTCGAACTCCACATCCAGCACGGTTGCGGGAGAGAGGGCGGCGGCGATGTATTCTTCCGGCTTTTCGGAGAACTTGATCACGTCAATCTTTTCGCCCCGCAGTTCTTCCACAATGGCGTTGATACGCATTCCCCGGTTCCCGATGCAGGCGCCCACTGCGTCCACTTCTTCGTCACGGGAGAACACGGAAATCTTGGTTCTGGCACCCGCTTCTCTGGCGGCATGGCGCACCAGCACCGTACCGTCTGCGATTTCGGGAATATCCATTTCGAACATCCGCTTGATCATAGCAGGAGCCACACGGGAGAGGGTGACGAGGGGGGTATTTTCCATATCCCGCTTCACTTCCGTAACGAACACACGCACACGGTCGCCCACGTACAACTCTTCGCCGGGAATCTGTTCGTTCCGGGGCAGAAGCACGTCGCTGGTACCGGTATCCACCCAAACGTCCCCCGTGGTATCATCCCGACGGCTGACGATGGCGGAGATGACCTCTTCCTTCTTCCGTTCGTATTCTCTTGCGATGTTGTTCTTCTCCGCTTCCCGGATACCCTGTACAATCACCTGCTTGGCGGTCTGGGCAGAGATACGACCAAAGCTCTTGGTCTTGATTTCCTCCTCCACCACGGTTCCCAGCTCGTACCGGCGGCTGATCGCCTGGGCTTCCTCGTAGGAGATCTCCGATTTGGGATCCACGACCTCTTCGACCACCTTGCGGCATTTGTACACCCGGATGTCCTTCTTTTCCTTCTTGATTTCAACCCGCACCGACGCGGAGCCGAATTCCTTCTTGAAGGCGGAAATCAAAGCGGCTTCCACCTTGCCGATCATGTAATCCTGGGGGATTCCTTTTGTTTTTTCAAGCAGCTCGAGGGCTTTAAAAAGCTCTGCATTCATGTCAACTCATCCATGCCTTTCCGTGGAACTCATCCACTCATTCCTCTTGTATTGTAATACTTTATTTTATTGTTACCAGTCAAATACGGTTTCGCATTTTGCCACGGTCTTCTTGCCGAAGCGCTTTTCTTCCCCGTTCACGGTGAGAACCACGTCGTCTCCGTCCAGTCCTACGAGAGTCCCTCGGAGGGATTTGGCACCGTCCACTGCGGTGTAGAATTTCAGTACCACGTCTTCTCCCGCCATCCGTTCAAAATGCTCGGGCCGGGTCAGGGTGCGTTCCACGCCGGGAGAGGAAACTGCCAGCATATACGCGTCCTCGATGGGATCCGCTTCATCCAGAAGGGGATCGATGGCGCGGTGCATCTTTTCGCAGTCGTCGATGGTGATACCGCCCTCCGCATCGGAGTCAATGGTAATGCGGAGCACCATGTCCGCGCCCTCCTTGACGAATTCCACATCCCACAGAATGTAGCCGAAGGACTGGGCGAGGGGCTCGGCAATGTCCCACACCACGGCGGCAACATTTTTCTTTTGTTTCATGTTTTCTCCTTCTGTTCCCGCCTCGGCAAAATCACCGTCACGGGCTCATAAACAAGAGAGTGGACTTTGTTTCGCCCACTCTCCATTACATCGTATCTTACTACACTTATTATACCACGGTTTTTTCTTCTTTTCAAGAACAATCGTATGGCATCCCAGCCAATCTTTCCCACCGTCCCGCGGAGTGCCTTTGGCAATTCTGCACGACGGGGCAAGAGAATCACGCGAGATCCAGGGGAATCTCCATCATTTCCGCAAATTCCAGAAGATCCTTTGCGATATAATCCATGGTACTCACGTCAGCCGGACAGCTTCCGTCAGGCAGATAGGGGTAATAATTGGCAAGCGCCCCCGCAATCCCCGCGTTCTTCCCGGACTGCCCATCCAGATCCCGGTCACCTACCATGATCGTCTCCTCCGGCACCAACTGATACTTCTCCATCAGGTACAATACCCCATCGGGAGCAGGCTTGCCGGGAAACCCGTTGTCGGACGTGACCGTTTCGGTAAAATACTGATCCATGTCCCACGCCTCCAGATACCGATCGGCCGTCCGGTTCCGCAGGGTGAAGAGGAAATTCCGCCCGCCGTTTTTCACCACCGCTTCCAGAACCTCTCTGGCATAGGGGATGGGCTTTTCTTCCGGTCCGGGGGTGAAGTGGTATTCCATGAACCGCCGCCGTTCCTCCGGATCCGTCATGCCCACGTACTTTCTGGCATCGGCGAAATTGACGTGCATATAGCGATTGACCGTTTCCCAGTCGAACTGATCCGCCCGCCCCGTTTCCTCCAGCACCTTGAACATGGCGTTCACAGTATGGGCGTAGGTGTCGAAAACCGTGTGGTCAAAATCCCAAATAAAATTCTTGTATTTCATAATCCTTGTACTCCTTACTTATCGTTTTCTCTGAAGGGAGCCGATGCCCTCCTCCAGGGCGGAAAGAAGGGCTTCCACATCCTCCGCCGTATTGGTATGGGAGAGACTGATGCGGATGGCACAGTCCATCTCCTCCGGGGTGGCACCGAATGCCTCCAGCGCCGCACTCTTTTTCCTGGAGTGTGCCGAGCAAGCGGATCCCGCGGACACGTAAATGCCCCTGCCGGACAGATAGTTCAGCATGATTTCACTCCGGATGCCGGGCAGGACGATGTTCGCGATATGAGGCAGCCATTCCCCCGCCGGGCGATTCATTTTCACGTCCAGTCGGGAAAGTCCCTCATCCAGCATCGTGCGTAAAACCTGCACCTGAGCCAGCCGGTCGTCAAAGCCCAGCCGCCCCTCCTCTGCCGCCGCCGCAAATGCCCCGATGGCACAGAGATTTTCCGTTCCGCTCCGATAGCCGTCCTCCTGACCGCCGCCGGGCATCACCGCCGTCAGATTGCGCCGCTTGACAACCTCCGACGAAACGAACAATGCCGCTGCGCCCCGGATGCTGTGAATCTTATGGGCGCTGACGGTGAGGGTATCCACCCCCAGAGAAGCGGGCGTGAACCGGCGCTTCATGTATCCCTGCACGGCGTCGCAGTGAATCACCGCATCGGGGAAGGCGTTTTTCACGAGAGAAGCGGCATTCTTTACGTTGTACACCGCTCCGGTTTCGTTGTTCACCAGCATAAAGGCGGCAAAAATCACCGGAGTCCGCGCCTCGCGCAGGGCTTTTTCCAACGCATCTTCATCGAAAACACCGCCGAAAGTGGGAATCCGCACCACGTCGTAGCCCTCTTTTTCGAGGAGGGTCGCCGGGCCGTCCACGGAGGGATGTTCCCCTGCGGAGAGAAGCACCGTTCCCGGGTGAGCCGCATCCCGCTGCTTGGATCGGGCGCATCCCAGCATCGCCAGATTGTTGGCTTCCGTGCCGCTGGCGGTAAAAATCACTTTATCCTTCGAAAACCGCGCCAGTCCCAAGGATCGCGCCACGGTTTCTCGGGATTTTGTGAGAAGCGCCGCCGCCTGCCGTCCCGGTGCGTGCACGGAGGAGGGATTGCCCCAAACCGCCGCCGCCTCGTTCATGGCACGCAGAGCCGTCTCGCTGGGGGGCGTGGTGGAGGAATGATCGAGATAATGTTCCATTGTCACAAGCCTGTTCCGTTATTTGATCACCACGTAGCGGAGAATCTGCTCCACATCGTCCAGGTGAGTGTCGTAGTTTTCGGGCAGGGAGGTGTAGGTAAAGAGGTACACATCCCCGTCCTCGATGCACGCGATCTGCATGATCTTATAGCTGTATTCCCCAAGGGAGGCGGTATACACGTACTTTTTCGCGTAGGTGCCGTCCACGGTGGTGTTTTCCGCGGAGAGCTCCTCCACGTTCGAGAAAACGGTGGAAATTTCCGTCTTGTTCATCTCCCACCATTCGTCCACGGTGGTGTCGGTGTGATCCAGTTCCCACGCCATCAGGCTCACGCTGGAGGGGTCGTCCTTGCTGAAATACGCACCAGCCGCAGCCGTGCTGTAATCCAGCGTCCAGTCGTCGGGAACGAAGAGGCAGAACGCTGCGTTTTCGTCCGAAGCGGTCTGCATTCCGGCAGGCGGATCATACTCGCCTTTTTCACAGGAAACGGCACTGAGGGCAAGAGCCGCCATCAGCAGAACGAGAAGAAATCGGGTCATGTGTTTCATAATTTGGTATTTCCTTTGCTATATTGTGATCAGAAAATGGGTTCGATTCCAAGGGGGCTTTTATTTCTGGAAAAAGCCCTTGAAAATCTCTTCGGCGAGGAAGGCGTATCCGGCATCGGTGAAGTGCACACCGTCCAGAAGGAGGCTGTGATCCTTGGCGATTGCCTCTTCCGTGACGGTGAAGAGATTGAAGAAGCGCCAGCCCATTTCCACCGCCAGTTTTTCCTGAAGGGGGAGCACCATTTCGCGGAGATGTACCGTCCGTGCGGCAATGTCATCCCGGAAGGGACTGCCCACCAGAAGAATCTCCGGCTTGGACGGAAGTGCCGCGTATGCTTCGCCGATTTGCTTTAAGCTGTTGTAGTACACATCCAGGGTTTCAGGGCGTTCGGGATCGAGACTGTATGCGTCGTTGGTACCCAGCATGAGAATCACCGTATCCGGCTCGCACTCCAGAGATTTGGGGTACTGCGCCGACTTTACGTAGCTGTAATTGCCGGGTCCCCAATGGATGTTCTCCCCGATCTGAGCACCGGCTCCGCCTGCCCCGAAATTGAGAACGGTCACGCCATCCCCAAGCAATTTTTCCAGAACGGAAGGGTATCTGGCTTCCCTTGCCGATGCCCCCACACCCTCCGTAATGCTGTCACCCACACAGGCGATGATTTTTGTTGTTTTCATAATAACACCTCGTTTTGTAACGGATAGGCCGCTAACACATTCTTTCCCTTCATTATACCCCATTTTCCCCCCTCTGTCAAGGAATGGGCGGTTATTTACCTTCCGGAAAATCCCTCACATCCGTCCGTTCTCAAAAAAAGGCGAAAAAATATCCATTTTGTTATTTTATTCAGACGCGTTCTGTGTTATAATAAAGCCAGAAAATTATTGAATTGAATAGAAAAGGATGTTATCATATGCTGAAAACCAAAATTGTCTGTACCCTTGGCCCCGCCTCCAACTCCCCGGAAATGATCGAAAAAATGATCCTCGCCGGAATGAACGTGGCGCGGCTGAATTTCTCCCACGGCACCCACGAAGAGCACGGAAAAATCATCCAGCGGATCAAGGATGCCAGAGAAAAGCTCGGTCTCCCCGTCGCCATCATGCTGGACACCAAGGGACCCGAAATCCGCTTAGGCAAATTCAACGGCGGACAGGCAGAATTGGTGACTGGCTCCCCCTTTACCCTTGTGACCGAGGACTGTGTGGGAGACACCTCCCGCGCCTTCATCTCCTATGCGGGACTCCCCCGGCAGGTGAACAAAGGCACCCGCATTCTCTTAAACGACGGATCCATCGAGCTGATCGTGGACAGCGTCACCGACAGCGACATCAACTGCGTGGTTGCTGCCGGGGGGGTAATCAAGAGCGGCAAGGGCGTGAACGTACCGAACCTGCATCTGGATATGCCTCATTTGTCCGAGCGGGATAAAAACGATCTTCTCTTCGGCATTGATCAGGACGTGGATTTCATCGCCGCCTCCTTTGTCCGCACCCGGGATGACATCATCGGAATGCGGAAATTCATCGACTACAACGGCGGTCACGACATCAAAATCATCTCCAAAATTGAGAATCTGGAGGGCATCGAAAACTTCGACGAAATCCTGAAATACTCCGACGGCATCATGGTTGCCAGAGGGGACATGGGGGTGGAAGTGGACTTCGAGCGTCTCCCCGGTATTCAGAAGCGGTTCATCAAAAAGTGCTATCAGGCGGGAAAAATGGTCATCACCGCCACCCAGATGCTGGAATCCATG
>JAZSQX010000136.1:0-2879 GCA_045538235.1 Eubacteriales bacterium | reverse complement strand
CTAGTCATTGTCTTCCTAAGACCGCTTGGCCTCCGACTTCGCCAGAATCCCGCCGAACAGTTTGATTCCAAACAGGAACAGATTGACAAGGATGCCCACAATCCCCGCGTTTTTCCCCGCACGGGTGCGTTCTTCGGATGTGAGCACAGGGGTACAATGCTTTGCGTCTTGCATGGTTTTCTCCGATTCGTCAGATAGATTCGCCGTCTCTGATGCTTGTGATCAGATCTTTGGCATAGGGTAAGGATGCGATCCAGTCACAATAAGTATGCCATTCGGGCAGTTTGTGATTGCGGCGCGCATAATAAATATTGATGAGATTTTCGTAGGTCAGCGTGCAGGTGCGCATCTGGTTATAGGAGGACGGCAGCAGCTGAATCATGTCATCCCAAAACGCCCGTTCCTTCGTCTCCACAAACTGCAGCCGCGTTTCTTCCAATACGGCGATGGTCTGATCGAGGCAGGAAAGTGCCCTCTCGCTCATCCGGTCGCAGGAAAAATCCTCTCTTTCAAAGGGTTTGGCATGGATTTTATGCATGGTGGAACAGGAATTTGCCACCGTACCCACTTTGTACGTATCGTATTCCTTCCACCAATACAGGGGAGCGGTAACGTCAACGGACACAAAGATCATCCTGAGATATTTCCGATGGTCGGAGCCCGCTTTTGCGAGACGCTGTGCCAGAGACAAATCGTTCTCGCCGAGGACGTAGTTCCCTTCCTCATCGTATGCGCTGTCCATTCTGTCCCAGCTGTTCATGGGATTCCGTGCCCCACGAATCGCATTTTCCAGATTCATGACCGACGTGCGTTCCAGTTTAATCATATTCCTTCTCCTCTCACTTCATACCCGGTTTTCGGTTACTGGGGATCCGTCTCTTCCCTTGCGGCTGCCCGCGCCTTTTCGATTTCGTCCAGTTCGAACACGTATTTTCTGTCACAGAAGCGGCAGTTCGTTTCCACCGGCTCTCCTGCCTCCTTGAGCTCTTCCCAGTCCTTTTCGCCAAGGCTCGTCAGGGCTCTGAGATACCGGCTCCGCTCACAGGGACAGCGGTATTCGATGTCAAATTCGTCAAACATCTGATATTCAATTCCCTGGAAGAGATGGTCGATAATGGCGTCCCCATCCGCTCCGTCTGCAATCAGCTTGGATACGGAACCCGCCATGTTCACGTTGGTTTCCAGCCGCTCCACATCCTTTTCGTCAAATCCGGGCATAAGCTGAATGAGATACCCACCGGCGGCGAAGCACATATTGTTCGGATCCACCCGCACGCCAAGAGCGCACACGGTGGGAGTCTGCTCACTGTTTGCGAAGTATTCCGTGATATCCTCCGCAATCTCGCCGGAAACGATGGGAGAAACGCCCACATAGGGTTCGTTCATCCCCATGTCCTTAATGACATACAGGGTACCAGCGCCCACTGCACCGCCTACGTCCAGCTTGCCATAGGCATTGGGAGGGAGCTCAACGCTTGCGTCTTCCGCATATCCCCGCACGTTGCCTTTGTAGTCCCCCACGCAGATGATGGTACCGGCAGAACCGTCGCCGCGGATCTGGAGGGTGAGGGTGTTGTCCTTATCCTTCAGAAGACAAGACATGAGAGCCGTCGCAGTAAGAGCACGTCCCAGTACTGCCGTCATGGTTTTAGAGGTGTGGTGGATTTCGCAGGATCGTTTCACAATTGCCGTGCTGTCGCAGAAGATGACACGAATGCCGCCGTCTGCGGAAATCGCCCGCTTGATGATGCTTTTTTTGTTTTCCATTTTATATTATAGTCCTTTCCACAGGGACAAACGGGATCAGCCGCTTCCCTTTTTCTCAGTAAGTGTCGCCGTTTTCCACCGCCGTTTTCAGGTACGAGAAGAACGTGATGGGATCGAGCAACTCGATATTCCGCTCCGGTGCCAGACGTTTCATCTCCCCTAAAATTCGATCGTGATTCGTGGGAGAGACGAGAATGGTGCGGAAGATATGGAACTTCTTTCCGGGATTGGCACCGCGCATCCAGTCGATAGCACTTTGAGCCGGAACAGCGGGATCCCACAGCGCGATGCCAAGACCCCGAATGGTGTCCCCGTAGAGAGTCAGCAGCTCATCCACCGACGCAACGGTTTCACGCGGTTCGTCGTGAAGAAATTTCCCTGCCTTCGTCATATAGTCGAGCCAGAAGGTGTCATGCTCCAACCAAAGCAGGAACAACTCTGGCTTCTCCCGGTTCAAGTGTCCCTGGAGACAGGAGATAAAACGGAACAGGTCATACTGGAGAACCGTATCGTCTTCGCAGAATCTCAACGCATCGTTGATTGCCAGAATTCGCATACCGTCACTCCTTGCACGTTAATAGGAATCGTATTCTATACATTATATCATTTTCGTCCCCAAGTTGCAAGGGATCAAGCAAAAAACTGCTGTTTTTTCTTTTTCTCCTGCCGCTTGCAAGCCGTTCCGGTTACATTTTCTTGATTTTTTTGAAATACTTTCAAAATCCGGGAACTTTTTGTATCCTTCTTGCGTCAAAAGCAAGGTTAAAACGCAGAACTCTGTGTATAATAACCCTTGACAAACAGTACTCTTTCCTGTATCATAGAGAGAGAAAATTTTTATCAAATCCGAAAAAAATTTGAAAGGAAAACAAAAACCATGAAAAAACTCTTAACTCTCCTCCTTCTCGCAGCACTCACCCTGACCGCTTGCGGCGGCAAGGACAACCAGAACGATCCCGCAAACAATGACAACCAGGTAGTTGATTCCGACAATACCCTCGGCGATAACAACGGTGACGGCATTGTAGAAGACAACGGCGACGACACTCCCGCTATCAGCGAAAGCGAAAGTGATAGCAATAGTGAAAGTGAAAGCGAAAGCAATGGCGAAA
>JAZSQX010000283.1:0-12795 GCA_045538235.1 Eubacteriales bacterium | reverse complement strand
CAAATATCTCCCCCTGCTCTATCCTTCCGGAACCTGTCTGGCGGACTACACAAACGGGGTGATTCTCTTCACCGACAGCGGGGTTTCGGAAGAGCGTGCTGCCGCCTCTGCCGCTCTGGTGGAACAAAGTATCACGGATCTTCTGGAATCCATGGAGCTTCCTCCCATGAAGGGGGGACTGTATATGCGGGACTTTGCCGAACTGACCGAACGGCAGGCGGGTCCCACCGTCTTCGCCGATGCCCTGGCAAAAAGCGGCGGTGCGTTCCAGCAGGACGGCATCTTTGTGTTCAACACGCGCCACGTCTCTGCCTACGCCGGGAATACCGCTCTCTTCCGGGAGGATCTGGAACGGTTCCAGAAGGAAAAATACCTTTGCTGCGTGATCTGTTCCAGCGAAACGGAACAATCCGGGCTTCTCCATGATCTGAACGAGGCAGGATACACCGCCGTTTGTGCAGACGACAGCGCCAACCTCCCCCTCGATGCCATTGTGAGCGGTACGATGCGTCCGGTTCTCCTCATGGTCGGAGCCTTCCCGGGTGGATATGAACTGGCTTTCCCCCGATTCCTCCTGATGGATTTTTCAAAGGAATCCGCCCGCCCCACCCGTGCCCGTGCGTTCCGCCGACCGAAAGCGAAAAAGTCCGCCACCGAAGCCATTCTGTCCTATGCAGATCTGGAGGTGGGGGACATTGTGGTACACGACGCCTACGGAATCGGGCAGTACATGGGTATGGAGAATCTCATCATCGACGGCAGTTCCCGTGACTACGTCCACATCAAATATGCAGGCTCCGACAAGCTCTTTCTCCCCGTGGATCAACTGGATCACGTTTCCAAGTACATCGGTGCGGGAAGCGACACGGGTGCGGTCAAGCTCTCCAAAATGGGAGGTACCGACTGGGTACGGGCGAAAACCCGCGCCAAAACCGCCGCAAAAGAGATGGCAAAGGAGCTGATTGAACTGTACGCCCGTCGGAAGCGCACCAAGGGAATTTCCTTTGATCCCGACGACGAAATGTGCCGGGAATTTGCCTCCTCCTTCGAATACGAGGAAACGGACGGTCAGCTTGCCGCCATCGAAGACATCCGCCGGGATATGGAACAGCCCTACCCCATGGATCGCCTGCTCTGCGGGGACGTGGGATACGGCAAAACCGAAGTGGCACTCCGCGCCGCCTTCAAAGCCGTCATGAGCGGCAAGCAGGTGGCCGTTCTCGTTCCCACCACCATTCTGGCGTACCAGCATTACCAGACATTTTTAAGCCGGATGCGGGCATTCCCCGTCCGGGTGGATATGATTTCCCGCTTCCGCACCCCTTCGGAACAGGCGGCATCGGTTCGCCGGGTTGCCAGAGGGGACACAGACATCATCATCGGCACCCACCGACTGATCTCCAAGGACGTCTCGTTCCGGGATCTGGGGCTGATCATCATCGACGAAGAACAGCGTTTCGGCGTGGCACAGAAGGAAAAACTGAAGCAGATCGCTGTGAATGCGGACATTCTTACCCTCACCGCCACGCCCATTCCCCGGACGCTGAACATGGCAATGGGCGGCATTGTGGATATGAGCGTCCTGGAAGAAGCCCCCGGTCTTCGCTCCCCGGTGCAGACTTACGTGATGGAGTTTGACGAGGGGTTGATCCACGAAGCCATCCGCCGGGAACTGCGCCGCGGCGGGCAGGTGTTCTATCTGTACAATCGGGTGGAAGGAATCTATCACGTGGCGGATCGGATTGCCCGGGCGGTACCCGATGCCCACATTGCCGTCGCCCACGGAAAAATGGATCGAAGCGAAATCGAGGACGTATGGGATGCTCTGATCCGGGGCGAAATCGACATTCTCGTCTGCACCACCATCATCGAAACCGGGGTGGATATTCCCAACGCCAACACCTTGATTATTGAAAACGCCGAAAACTACGGTCTTTCCCAGCTCCACCAGATTCGGGGACGGGTAGGACGATCCAGCACCCGCGCCTTTGCCTATTTCACCTACCGCCGGGGCAAGCAGCTCACAGAAGTAGCGGAAAAGCGGCTCTCTGCGCTCCGAGAATACGCGGAATTTGGCGCCGGCTTCCGCATTGCCCTCCGAGATCTGGAAATTCGCGGGGCGGGCAATCTCCTCGGCGCAGAACAGCACGGACACATGGAAGCCGTCGGGTACGATCTGTATATGAAGCTCTTAGAAGAAGCGGTGATCGAGGAAAAAGGGGACGAGATGCAAAAGCCCCTGCCCGAATGTGCAGCCGATATCCGATGCGATGCCTATCTGTCTAAGTCCTACATCGCCTCTGCTCCCCAGCGCATGGATATGTACAAGCGCATCGCACGGGTGCAGAACGAGGCGGACTACGACGATATTCTGGATGAACTCTGCGACCGGTATGGGGAACCCAATTCCCAGGCAGTGAATCTGTGCCGCATTGCCCTCATCCGTGCCTATGGAAAAACCTGCGGTTTCACGAAAATCGAAGAAAAGGACGGGGTGGTTCGTCTGTACACCACCGCCATTCAGCCCGCCGCCATCCAGCAGTTCAGCGCGGTCTATCCCACCCTCGGAGTGAAGGTCATGCTGGGTCAAAATCCCTTCATCACCATGAAAGTCCGCAAAAACACTCGCAATACGGAATTTTTATTGGAAATTTTGAAGAAATACCAGAGTTTTTTGACGGAATAGAACAATTTGTTCATTTTCATGTTGTATAATAGTATCAGATTCAGAAGAAAAGAGAAAAAATCATGAAACAGCCGAAATCTTCCCGCTTTTTCCGCCTCCTTCTGTTGGGACTGATTCTGTGCCACCTTGTGGGGCTCTCCTCCTGCTCCAAAAGCACCGCCGTTCTGACTTACGGGGAATCCGTGATTACGGAAAACGAATACACCTATTACGTCTCGACCTACAAGGGCAAATTCGCCCAGATGTACGCGGAATTTGAAGACACGGACTCTTTTTACGCCGCCGATGTGGGAGGCATGACCGCAGAAGAAGCGTTCAATACCGCCATTCTCGACAACGTCAAGATGACCGTGGTGTGCGATGAACTGTTCCGGACATTCGGGCTCACCCTCAGCCCCAGCGTCATCGCGGATATTGATGCCTACATCGAAGGTTTTCAGAACGACTTTGCGGGAGGAAGCAAGTCCGTTCTGAATCAGGCACTGGGAAAGTACGGCATCAATAAAAATATGCTCCGGGAAATCTACCTGCGGGACGAGCGCACCATCGCCGTGTATGAATACCTCTTCGGCGAAAAAGGCACCATCGGCATCTCCGACGAAGAGCGGCAGAACTATCTGAACGACCATTACGTACGCGTCCGGCATATCTACGTGAACAACAAGTACGTCTATGCTCTCGATGAAAACGGACGGAACGTATACAACGAAGACGGTACCCTGCAGACCACCGAAATGACGGGCGAAGCGCTCCTTGCAAAAAATTCTCTGGTGGCTGCCATCGACGAATCCATCGCGGAAGGCGGAAACTTCGAGGAAATCTACGCCGCCCTCTCGGAGGATCAGTACTATCGGAACGGATACTATCTGACGGAAAAGACGGACTTCATTCCCGAAGTTGTCTCCGCCGCCTTCTCACTGGATGTGGGAGAACACGTGCGGTTGGAAACGGAATATGGCACCCATTACGTCATGCGGATGCCCATGGACGAGAAGCCTTGGGAAAACGCCGCCAACGCCGATTTCTTTGAAAATTATGATGACACCGTGGGAGAAGCTCTCTTCATCGACATGATTACTGATAAAACAAATGCCGTCATTGTGGACGAAACCCTCCTCGACCGCTTCTCCATCAAAAACGCCCCCATCAATTATCGCTTCTGAGCCAAAGGAAAGGAAACAACACCATGAGCGTATACGAAACGGATCATCATCCAAATGGAACAGGAAGCAGCCGCATCCGACGCCTTCTGCACCAGTCCTTCATCATCAAAAGGGTGCATGATCTTCTTCTGGACGAGATTGCAGAGCAGTATGATCTGACCCGGATTCAGGTGGACGTAATCGCATTTCTTCTGAACAATCCGGATCTGGACACCGCCCGGGACATCGTGGATTACCGTTTGATTGCCAAAAGCCACGTTTCCAAAGCGGTGGATAAGCTTCTCAGCGAAGGGTATCTTACCCGGGAATACGACGGCACGGACAGACGGTGCATCCATCTGACGCTCACGGAAAAAGCGGCGGATGTGGCAAAGGAAATCCAAGTCCGCCAACAGGAGTTCACCGCGAAGCTGAAGGAAGGCATCTCGGAACAGGAAATGGCGTATCTGGATGAGATCACGGATCGCATTGTGGCAAACGCAGAAAACATGATCTAAACAAAAATAGGGCTGCTGTCAGAGCATTTTGAACTTGACAGCAGCCGTTTTTTTATTCGGTTTTACTTAAAAAGCAAAGGATTCGCCGTCCGGTACCACGTGGGCAGTACGGCTATCCCCGTGAAATTCCAGCACCCCACCGGTGTAGTACTTGGTTCCATCCTCCCGTTTGGTGGAAGGAATGTTGCTGACGAAGGTGACAAACTTCGCGTCGCGGTACGTTCCTTCCTTCGGCGGAAGATGATACGCCTGGTGAGTATGCCCCGACCAGAGAAGATCGATTCCCATTTCGTTCAGAAGAGCCGTCCAGCGGTTGTACGTCTCGTCCTCAATGTCAAAGGGGGCACCGAAATGATGTACAAAGGGAATGTGGCAGATGGCGATGCGGTAACGAACACCGGGTGCGTCGTATTCCTCTTCTCTGTTTTCAATGAGGGACTCAAGGAACGCCGTTTCTCTCCTGCGAAATTCTTCAAACAGAACCGTTCCGCCGTATTCCACGTGGTTGTCCCGTTTGTCTTCCCCACAGTCCAGCACCACGCCCCACAGAGATCCCTGACGGAAGGTATAGAAGGTTTCCCGTCTGCCGTTCCGTGTCACCGTGGGTACGTAGTCTAAAAGATCCTGTGCCGCATAGCCTCGGGTATCGTGATTGCCCCGGGAATAAATCACCGGACGTTCTCCATGGGCAGACCCGGACAAGAGAGCAAAAGAGGTATCAAAGTTTTCGATGGTGTAGCTGTGTTCGTTGATGTCGCCGTTGAGCACCACCAGATCACAGTCCCCCACCTGCCGGTAGAGTTCCAGCGGAGTATCCACTTGGGCATGGGTGTCGGCAAACTGGAACATCCGGAAAGAATCCCCCGTTACGGGATAGAACGCGTATTCCTTCCGCACCTTTTCCACACCTTCCGGGAAATAGGGCTTCTTGTCTGCGTATTCCACAAATACCACCGTATATTTGCCGGCTTCATTGAGTTTCTCTCCGGGCACCATCATCTTGTGTACCACGCCGTATCGGAGCAGTCCGCCCTCTTCATCGGAAAACCGTTCCCCGTCGATTTCCACCCAGCCGAGACCCTTCGTTTCGGTGAGGAAAATAATCTGATAGTCCTTCGCTACGGCAAACACTGCGGGATCAAAGCGCAAAACAGAAGATTCCATGTCGTTTCCCTTTCTTCACACCACATACTCCATGCCGTCCGCCGCATAGTCACACCGATAAGAGTGTTCCCGGTTCCGGCACGCCGTGGCTGGTTCCCATAAACGTAATTATCATAGTCTCCCCTTACGAAATCAGTTCCGCCAGCTCGTCGATGGTTTCGTCAAACAGTTTCATGGCGTTCTTCACCACATCGGGGCTGGTGAGATCAATTCCTGCAATTTTCAGTTCATTGATGGGATAATCCGATCCGCCCGTGGAAAGGAAGCGGAGGTAATCCGAAGGATCGCCCGTTTCCAGAATATGCGATGCAATGGCAACGGCGGAGGAGAAGCCGGTAGCATACTGATATACGTAGAATGCCCGGTAGAAGTGGGGAATGTAGGACCACTCATACTGAATCTCATCCCGGAATGCCGCCTCCGGATAGTACTGCTTTTCCAGCTCTGCATACACCTGATTGAGGCAGTCGGCGGTAATCGGCACCCCGGAAGCCTCCAGCTGGTGAGCCTTCTGTTCAAATTCTGCAAAGAGAGTCTGACGGAACACCGTCGTCCGGAAGCCCTCGAGGAAGTGATTGAGAATATACGCACGACGCTTGGGATCGGTCTCCACGGACAGAAGGTACTTGGTGAGAAGCACTTCGTTGCAGGTAGACGCCACCTCTGCCACCAAAAGGTGATAATCGTGGTTCGCGTAATCCTGGTGTTCGGAGGACAGGTAGGAATGCATTGCGTGACCGAGCTCATGTGCCAGAGTAAAGGCATCGTCCAGAGTATCGGTATAGTTCAGCTTCACGTAGGGATGCACGCCGTATACGCCTGCAGAGAAAGCGCCGGATTCCTTGCCGGGCGTTTCGTACACATCGATCCAGTTTTCCCGGTACGCCCGCTCGATGACTGCCTGATATTCTTTGCCGAGGGGTGCTACCGCCTTCAAAACCAGATCGCACGCCATTTCATAGGGCATGGGATAGTCTACGTCGGCAACCATGGGCGTGTACAGATCGTAGACATCCAGAGAATCGGTACCCAGTGCCTTTGCCCGGAGACGCAGATACTTGCTCATCACGGGAATGGCTTCGTGCACCGCTTCCACCAGCGCATCGTACACCGCTTCCGGCACGTTGGAGCCAGCCAGGGACGCTTCTCTTGCGGAGGAATAACCCCGGAGCGTGGCAAACACGTTGTCCTGCTTCACACTGCCCCCATAAAGAGAGGCAATGGTGTTGATATAACTGCCGTACGTGCCGAACATAGCCTGAAACGCCGTATCCCGCACGGTTTTGTCCGGGGATTCCCGGAACACACCGAAATTCCCTGCCGTGAGTTCTGCTTCGTTTCCGGCTTCATCCACCACCTTCGGCAGCTTCATTTCCACGTTGGTGAACATATCGTAGGTATCGGAGGGAGTTCCCGTCACCTTGCGGAACATGGCCAGCATGGATTCTCCCGCTTCGTCCAGCACGTGATTCCGGAGACGGGTAGCGTCCTCGAGGATATGGGCATATTTCTTCAGCGGTTCGTAGGTGAGGAACTCCTTCAGGGTTTCTTCGGGAATTGCCATCAGCTCGGGATCAAAGAACGCGATCATGGTGCTGATCTGTACGCCCAGCATCATGACTCGTTCGGTCATCACCTGGGCATCGTTGTCCCCGCCGTCGAGAGTCTTGGAAAGGAAAGCATAAGTTGCCACCAATTCAAATTTTTCCTGGAGGGCATAAATGGTATCGTACGCGTGACAAAGAGCCTCCGGGGAGGTGCTGAGGGTTCCTTTCAGCTCTCCAAGAGCCGGAATCTGTGCTTCCACCTTCCGATATGCCTCTTCCCACGCCTCGCGGCTCGGGAAAATGGGGCTGAAATCCCACTTCCATTCCGCGGGAATCTCGTTTCTGTTTCTCATAGCATATGCCTCTCTTTCGATTATTTGGTTCGGAAGCGCCGTCCCGTGGCAGTGAGATAGCGGGACAGTTCGCCAACCCAGTCTGTCTGGATAATATCAAAGTTTTCCGCACACCAGCCCCAGCCGAACTCGGGATCGCCCGCCAGCGCGGTATCGTCGGAGTGGTGAGCGGAAAGAACCGCCTTATAACTGTACACAATGGTGTTCACCCAGCACAGTTTGCCGTCCTTATGGAGACGTTCTCTGTATGCTTCGGAGGCAGTTTCGTCCTCCATGGTCTTGAAGAGCAGCTCGGAACCGATGTAGTTGATGTTTCTCTGCTTCAGCATTTCGTGGATGCCGTTGTCCGCAGAAATGATGGGCAGGAACTGGATGTCGGGAGCAAAGGTTTCCACGATGTCAAGCTGTTCCTTCTTGGGCACGCACTTCAGAATGATCTGATCCTTCATATCGTGGCGTTTGATTTTCTCAATAATTTCAGCGGGATGATCGCCGAACTTGTCCACGTTGATGTAGCATTTGCCCTTGAGATGCTCCAGCACCTCGTCGAGGGTGTTGATACCCCATTCCGTGGGAGTGCCGTCGTAGTTCACATAGCGGAGTTTGCGCACTTCCTCCGCGGTCATTTCTTCCAGGTGCACATCCTGGCAGAGGAATCTCTTTTCCATTCTGGGATGGAAGATGAAGAGTTCCCCGTCCTTTGCCATGGTGACGTCGATTTCCACCATGTCCGCTCCCTGATTCAGCGCGACATCATAAGCGAAAATGGTGTTGCAGGGGATGTTGCCGCCCCATACGCCGCGGTGTGCACAGAGAATGACTCGCTCTGCTGCGGTTTCCCGAATGTCGAATTTCATGCCGGTTCCTCCTGTTGTTTGGAATGATCGGGTTCTATCTTACCCGCGTTTCAGCAGGGATTTGAGTTCCTGAATGGTAATAATCCGGCAAACCACAATCAACACGGCATAGACCGCCATGCCCACACAGATTGCCGCCACGCCTCCCATCTTCATACCGAGAGCGGCAGAGAGAGGCAAATTCACAAAGTACACCGCCGCGCCCATGACACCGGCAGCCACCGCCGTCTTCAGCGTATTGAGGAGAATCGCCCGGCATCCCAGCAGATCCCGACGCAGGAAGCAGAGGTTCATGGTGATCATGACCACGTAGCATCCGCAGGTAGCAATAGCGGGACCGAGAATGTTGATCTCCGGTATGGACAGCAGAACGAAGTTCAGAACGCACTTCACCACCGCGCCCACGCACAGGCTGATGAGGGGCAGATTCACTCTGCCGAATGCCTGCAGGATAGCTCCCGTGATGGAGACAACGGCATACAGAATCACCGCCAGCCCAAACACCGCAAGAATGGGGGTTCCCGCCTCTGCTTCATCCGGCACATTAAAGTACAGGATATTCATAATAGCGCCGGAAAGCACCGAGATTCCCACCCCGGCGGGAAGTGCCAGGATCAGGGCATACTTGAAGCAGGTGGTCATGTTTTTTGCCACCCCTTCCCGGTTCTTTTCCGTAAACGCCGCCGTCAGCGCAGGGAGGATGCTCACGGAGAACGGAACGATGAAAGCAGAGGGGAAATTGAAGATTTTCTTCGCGTGTTCAAAGGATTTGTACATCATTTTTGCGGCATCTTCAGTGTAACCAAGTCCGGGGAAAAAGGAGAATCCATCTTTCAGCAAATGGAGAATCACCGCAGTGTCGATCAAATTCACGAGGGACATCACAGACGCTCCCAGAGAAACGGGAATCGCAATGCGGAACAACTCTTTGGCAATCGCTTTGTCCGACCGTACCGGCATCTGCATCATCGTGATTTTTTTATCGTATCGCTTTTTGTTGATTGCCAGAAAAACCACCGCCAGAATTGCCCCGATGGAAACCCCCGC
Organism: Eubacteriales bacterium; assembly: GCA_045538235.1. Lineage (GTDB taxonomy): Bacteria > Bacillota > Clostridia > Oscillospirales > CAG-272 > UMGS1696. Next base: position 3,481 of record JAZSQX010000283.1, on the reverse strand, counting down.
AATGGCGCCCGTCGAGCCATCCATGAAGGAGAACTCCGCTTTTCCGATGACATAGGCAAGAGCCGTTCCGAAAATCAGTTTGGAAAAGGCTTCGATCACCTGAGAAAAGGCGGTATACTTCATATCGGCGTTCCCCTGGAAATACCCTCTTAAGGAAGACATTACAAAGGAGCAGAATGCCGTAACAGCTAAGACCCGGATGGGCATGGCAGCACCGGTGTTGTCGATCAACATCGCCAGAAAATCTGCCCCGAAGTACATAACAGCCGCTATCACAGCACCGATGACAGTGAACACTCGAACCGAAACCCGATAAATCCGCTCCGCCTCGTCGGTATTACCGCTCACGAGAGTCTCGCTGACCATCCGGGATACCGCCACGGGAAGTCCCGCCGATGCCAACACCGCAAACATATTATAAATCGTATAGGCGGAGTAGAAATTGCTCATATCCACCAGTGCCTGTCCGCCGCTCTGCATATTGGCGATGGGAATGGTAAACAGGAATCCCGCCAGCTTCACAAACGCGGTGGAAATGGTGAGAATGAACGCCCCCTCGAGAAAGGACGCTCGTTTGGTTGCTTGGTTGTTTTTCAGAATAAGACCTTCTTTTCAGTAGTTTTTTGTTTTGTTCTATTGTAGCATAAATCGGAAATGAAGTCAAGAAAACCCGACATTTCTTATGGAAAGTGCGTGAAATTTTCTGCCATCATCCCCTGCGAAATTACAGAATCACCCGTGCCCGGCTTCCCGCCGACGTTTTGGTCACAGAGATCCGCCGATCCAGTTTTTCGCCCAGCGCCGCCACGTGGGAAATGATCCCGATGGAACGTCCCGACGACTGCTTTTCCAGCACCGCGATGGCGCTTTCCAGGGAAGCATCATCCAGGGAGCCGAAGCCCTCGTCGATGAACATGGCGTCAATCCGCACGCCTCCCGCTTCCGCTTCCGTTTCATCCGACAGCGCCAGAGCAAGTGCCAGAGAGGCGGTAAAGGCTTCCCCCCCGGAGAGCGTCCGCACGTTCCGGGAACCGCCATTCCAATGGTCGATGATGTCCATTTCCAGCCCGCTCTTTTCCCGCTGATTGTCCGCCGTTTCCCGGCGTCTGAGTTCGTACCGCCCACCGGTCATTTCCATAAGACGCACGTTGGCACGGCGGAGAATCCGCTCGAACAGACGAATCTGCCAGAAGGTCTCCAGCATAATCTTGTCCTTCCCTTTCACCGTTCCGTTGGCAGTGTCCGAAATTGCCGCGACCATTTGATGCCGCCGCTGGGCTTCCTCCGTCTTCTCCAGAGTTTCCAATACCATGCGGGCTACCGTACGGTTGCTCTCGACTCTGGCGGCACGGAAAACCATGTCCCGCCCTTCTCTGGCAACGTCCTCTTCCAAATCCGAACACAGCTTCCGATATTCCGGCAATCGCTGGGACGTGCTCTCGCCCAGTTGTTCCCGCAGCGTTTCCACCGTGGAAAGGCATCCGCCAAAACGCACGTCCGCCTCATTCTTTTGGGCTTTTGCCGTCTCCAGCGCACGTTCCGTGACCACGATTCGCTCCGCCAGACCTTCGATGACCAGATGCAGCTCCTCCGCGCTTCCGAGAGGGAGTTTTTTCTCCTTCTGCGCCGCCGCTTCCCGCCGTTCTTGGGTCCGTGCCTCACAGCCCACGACGTCTTCCAGGAGTTTTCGACGGACTTCTTCCACTTTCGTCAGCGCTTCTGCGGTTTGACGGAGTTTTTCCGCCAGAGCTTCCACTTCATCTGTCCTTTTGGCGGCATCTCGAATCCGGGTGTCGATCTCTTTGATCTGCGTTCCGCATTCGGTGAGGGAAAGGTGCAAGTCCGCTTCCAGTTTGGAAAAATCGCCCGCGTCCCCTACCGCTTCCAAACTCCGGAATAGACCCGCTTCCCGCTCCCGCAGACTGCCCAGTTCTCCCGCCAGTTGTTCGGCTTCCTGTGACACCGCATCCGCCTCTTCTCTGAGCCGATCCAGTTCTTCCCGCATCACGGGAGCAGCACCGATCCTGGCAGGGGCGGGGTGTTCTCTCGATCCGCAGACGGGACAGGGTTCTCCTGTTTCCAGTTTTTCCGCCAGCGTCCCCGCAATCCCGTCCAGATACCGCCGGGTGCGTTCCGTCAAGGAGTTCCGCAGGCGAGTCATTTCCTTTACCCGACGGCAATAGACCCCCTCGCAGGCTTCCCGCTCCGCCTTGATCCGACGGTATTCCCGCATCCGATCCACCAGAGCCTTGTCCGCTTCTTCTCGCATCAAAATTGCAGCTTTCTCGCTTTCCAGCGTTTTCAGCAACTCTGCCGCTTCTTGTGCCGCACGCAGACCGGTTTCCCAATCTGCCGCCTGTTTTTCAAGCATCCCACGGCGGCTCTCTGTTTTTTCCAAATCTCCCTGGATGGCATCCCGCTGGATTTCCGCTTCCCGGATCGCCGTGTGCAGGGCTTCCAGTTCGGCGTATTCCGTCTCCATCGCCCGATAGGAAGCGATCTTTTCCCGGAGTGCGGGGAGATTTTTCTGCTCCTCCTCCGCCCGGTGAAGGGATTCCTCCGCCGCCTGCTTTTCCCTCTCTGCCACGCGGAGTCCTTCCTCCGCCGTTTTCAGTTGGATTTCCAGCCGGGCATCCGTCTCCGCCCGATTTAAGAGGCTTCTGGCAGTTTTCAATTCTTCCTCCAGAATCTTTTTTCGGTTCTCGAGGATTTCCCCTTCTGCGGCAATGCGTGCTTCCTCTTCTTCAAACAGGGTTGCCAAAACCGTCCGTTCCGTGTAGGGCAGATTCTCAATGGCTTCCCGTAATTCTTCTCGCTGCGTCTCGTAGCGGGAGGCGTGCTGTATCAGATTCTGCCGCAGCAGTTCCACCCGACCGCCTTCGCTCTTCGCCATCTGCTTTGCCTCTTCCGAGAACCGGGCGTAGAGATCGGTGTGAAAAATTCTCCTGAGAACCCCCATTCGCTCGTCCGTTTTGGCGTACAGGAGTTCACGAAATTCTCCCTGTGCAATCATCACCGTCCGGCGGAACCGATCCCGATCCAGCCCAATGATTTCCGTCACCGCCGCGGTCACATCCCGATGCTTCAGGATCATCCCTCCATCCGGGAGTTTCAGCCACGCTTCCACGGATTTTTCCTCCACGGGAACGCCGTTTTTCAGCCGCACCTTGCCCCACTCCCGATACACGGTGTAAATTCGCCCTCCGTGCTCAAAGGTCAGCTCCACGGAGGTGCTTTCCCCCATTTTCGCGAATCGGCTCCGGAGCATGGCGGGTTCCCGGGCATTGCCGCTGGCTTCCCCATAGAGGGCATACGCAATGGCATCAAAGAGCATGGTCTTCCCCGCCCCCGTGTCACCGCAGATCAAGTATAATCCCCCGCGGGTCAGCTCGTCCAGATTCAAAACGGTTTCGCCCGCATAGGGACCAAAGGCGTTCATTTTCAATTCCAGCGGTCTCACAGCGTCCCCTCCGTTTCCTTG
>JAZSQX010000068.1:0-3837 GCA_045538235.1 Eubacteriales bacterium | reverse complement strand
GATGGGTGTGTGGAAGGTGAGCCGCCCCTCCTCAGCCAGATGCCGCACGGCGGGAAGCCCATGGAGATAGGAGGACTCGGGCACGGGGTGATCGTATAACACGTCACACAGAAAGCGCAGTTTTGTCATGGTATATCTCCTTGGATGAAAATAGGCTGTCCGGCTGGATTTCACTTGATGGATGGTGCCATTCTTGCATAACTCCGCAAAAAACAATTCGGATGCGTTTTCCGAAACAAGACGCCCGCTTTATTCAAAGGAATTCGGAATGGGATCCGACAGCTTCCAGCTCACAAGGTGGATTTGGTACTGCTCATACATCGCTTCCGGCTCTGAAGCCAAAGCCACTACCTCCTCCCATTCATCGGAATATCGCACCAAATCGGAAGAGGGGATGAAATCGATGGTTGGCGTGTATGCTTCGTCCAGCATCGTCGGGTCGTTCATATAGTATTCGGGATATCCCACCGCGCAGGCAAACGTTCCAATGTCAACCTCCAGCAAAATCAGTTTTTTCTCCCCCGTGCTCTTCACGTAGCCCTTCCATTCCCGGTATTTTCCCACGCCCTCGTTCATGCCGATTCCCTCGTACTCGCAGACGTAGATGTCGTTTACCGTTACGGTTTCGCCTTCGACCTCATACACGATTTCAAATGGAAATTCGGCATACGAAATCTCCGGCTGCGGCGGATTGGGAGAGAACAGGACCCCGAAAAAAATCCCGGACCAGGCGAATACGCTCAAGACAAATATCACAATTTGGGGCAGCAGTGCAACCCCAATCACAACGAGTGCGATCTGAACGGGTTTTCCGATTGGTCGTTTTGGCATCTTTTTTCCCCTTTCGTTTGTTCGGAACGCGCGATCTTTATCCCTTGTCAATCCCTCTCAGAAAGGCAATCAAAAGGAGGATGGCGATTGGCAGTATCTTGTGGAAAATCCATTGTCGGATCCGGAGCCTTCGGAGCTCCTCCGGAGAACGCTCCTGGGGGTCTGGGTCTGCCACGCCTTCTATTGCTTTCATTTCCTCAACGGTAATATGCCGTCCGCATACTTCGCATTCAAATTCCTTCCAAACGTAGGTGATATCCCCCGCACAGAAAAACCCTCTGAACCGGATGCCCTTCGATCGAATCATCGTTCTCGAAAACAGCCTTGGTATCTCTGCGCCTTCGTTCGAATCCCGGCTGACAACCCTCGACACCTTAACTTTTTTCAGTTCCCGTTGACAATCGGGACAATCATGCTTTTTGGACATATAGATGGGATCTTTGCAGAAATACCGTACCACGTGCGACATTCCGTCACCTTCCTTTCGTTCCTTTGGCTGTCTGTGCCACTATTTTACCAGAAACACCGAGAAAAATCAAGCGTGCCCTTCCCTCCGGTATTGTCCTACCGGAAACAGGAGATAAAATCGGGAGGTGATACCCTCCCGACTCTGCCTTATGAAAACATTGCCTCGATTTCCGAAACCGAATATTCGCCCCCGCTGGTAACGATCACGGACACCATATATCCGTCCACCTTGCAGAGATAATAGATCTGCGTCAGCGTGATATTGTCGTACACCGTCGCCTGGTAAACCACTTTTGAAAATTCGCTCTCGCCCAGCTTCACCTTTTCCATCTCATTCGGGAACGAAAACGTCATGCCCGTCATCCCCGTAGTAAGCTGCTGCTTGACCACCTCAATGTACTGTTCCTCGGTGATGTTCGTCGCGAAGGTCTTGGTAAGATTCTCGCACACGATATTGATGTTGGTGTTGGTAAGGGTATCCGTTACCATCATATCAAATACGGCAGGGACGGACTCGAGAAGGCTCTCATAATCCTCGCCCAGAAGCGTTTCGACGGCAATATTGGCCGCCGCTGCGATTTCCTCATCGGTGGCAAACACCCAAGAAGCGGGCTTTGTGAAGGTGAAGCCCAAATATTCGTTTACGTAGGTATCTCCTTCGATTTTTCCACGGGAAAACTGTTTTTCAGTGATGCTTCCATCATCCGCGGTGTTGCCGTCATCCGTAGCGCTTCCGTCATCCGTGATACTGCCGTCATCCGTAACGCTGCCGTCATCCGCAATGCTGTCGTTATCCGTAACGCTGCCGTCATCCGTGATACTGTCGTTCTCGTTTGGTTCCTTCGAGCCGCATCCGATCAGCATCATCCCCATCAGCACTGCGAGTAAGAAAGACATCATTCTTTTCATTCTTGTTTTCTCCTTGTAAAAAATATTTTGATATTATAGGCAAAAGAGAGTTTGCCATCCTATAATGGCTCTATTATACTAAATCATTCGGTATTTGTCAATGCTCAGTTTATGAGTATGTTACACTTTTTGTATGAGATTATGTTATGGAAGGAGCGGAATATGGATTACAGAAAAAGAATGCGGAATCTCAGAGAGGATCACGATCTGACGCAAAAAGAGGTAGGACAGATCCTGAACAAATCTCAGCAGGGATACAGCCACATCGAAGACGGCCGGGCGGAGCTGAAAATTGACGATCTGATTAAGCTGTGCCGGTTTTACAAGGTCAGCGCAGACTATTTTATTGGGCTTTCGAATAAGGCGTAAAGAAAAGAGGCCTCGCACCGCCTCTTTCATTTGGTTTCCATTACTGTTGGCTCTTATCCGTACCGTCATAATCTTCCCAATAGAACCACCAATTTTCATTCAACTTTTCTGCACGAATTATGTTGTTGCCATTTTCTTCTTCAAAATCGTACTTTTCTGTTTCGCCGTATAGCAAACCGTCGTCCGTATAAACCAAACTCCAATACTGACCTCCAAGCATTCCTTGACCATCAATATCAAATTTCACAAATCCTTGCTCTCGGTAACAACAATAAGAATATTCTTTGAAAGATCCGTATTCATCCTCTTCGGAAGTCAGAGCATGGATCGCAAGCTCTTCCATCTCAGCTTGATATTTATCAAGAATTCGATTGCATTTCTTTTGAGCGGAGCTATACGTTTTTCCACCAATGCACGATGTAAAGGAAATGCACAAGGCGAGAATAATACAGAATGTAATCACTTTTGATTTCTTCACATTTCCACCGCCTTTCCCAGCGAAGTAGGATTTCATCCACCGCAGGTGGATTTCGTTGAAAACGATGCAGGTTTCCCAAACTCAGTTTTCTAATACAATTCCCAATTTTTCAGCAAGCTCTTCTAAAAATTTTATGTGGAATATATTGGGCTCCTCTTTATTCAGGTGCTGTTTATAATATTGATTAAAGAGCTCGGTTGCGTTTTTTATGTTCCCCATTCTTCGGTAGATCATCGCTTCATCCAGAAGGATCAGGTGACCATAGACCTCATCGAAATTCGGATAATTCCGTCTTTCCCGCAAAATCGCCTCGCGGCTCGATAAAACGTCAAAGACGGGCATCACGTGTTGAAGGAGCCGTTCCGTAATGTCATCCGCAATCGGCTCTACGTCGCCCTTCAAATCGTACACCTTACGCTCTTCGCCATTGGCCACTCCAAGGTTAGCGCGCAATCTGCACTCAGAAAATCGATAATACTTTTTTTGCGGTTCATCGGAATCCAATGGATGATCACATTCGGGGACACGAATCCCAACGTGTACAAACAATATATGCGTCATATAGCAGTAGGCTTGTCCGCAGCAGAATTCGATCGCCTGCGAAATATCACCGTCCACAAACCGATGAAGTGTTCTTCCGTGTTTTCGAAACCCCAAGGGCTTGAGTGCTGCGTATACTTTGTTTTCGATTGCGTTAATAATTTTGGGTATGTCCAGCTTTACCTCGGGTACGTCCCACAAATCAGACATGTTTCCACCGCCTTTCTGGGTTTATTATAGCA
>JAZSQX010000048.1:0-3758 GCA_045538235.1 Eubacteriales bacterium | reverse complement strand
CTGGATCGCACGACCTACGAGATGGACTGAACGGACGTGGAGCCCATTGATGCCGATTACGATCTGGTTCGGAGAATCCGCGGTTCCTATTATCTTCTGGGAGCGGAGTTCGGGCGGTTCGGTCGGGCGAAGGTGGGACTTCCCGGCGGATGCAATTTCGGTGTCCGTCCCATTGACCAGCACATCAAGGGTTTTGAAGCGCTGGGCGGTGTTACCCATACGGAAGGCGGTTATATTGAAATCACCTCCGAGCGGGGCGCTGTGGGAACCAACATTTTCTTCGACGTGTCCAGCGTGGGCGCGACTCTCAACATCATGATTGCAGCAGCGACGGCGGAGGGAACCACGATCATTGACAATGCGGCGAGAGAACCCCACGTGGTAGACTGCGCTAACTTCCTCAATACCTGCGGTGCTCACATCAGCGGCGCGGGATCCGACGTGATTAAGATCAAAGGGGTGAAGGAGCTTCACGGCTGTACCTACGCCATCATCCCCGATATGATCGAAGCGGGATCCTTTATGGTGGCGGCAGTGGCAACCCACGGCTCGGTGAAAATCAACAACGTCATTCCCAAGCATCTGGAATCCATTACGGCAAAGCTGGAAGAAACCGGTGCAACCGTCGTGGAATTTGACGATGCCGTCCATGTGACTGCGGGAGAGAAGATTAAGAAAACCAGCGTCAAAACCCTGCCGTATCCCGGTTTCCCCACGGATATGCACCCCCAGATGTCCGCGCTTCTCTGCATGGCGGAGGGAACCAGCTATATCAATGAAAGCATTTACGAAAACCGTTTCCGTTACGTGGAAGAGCTGAAGCGGATGGGCGCGAAAATCAAAGTGGACGGACGGATTGTCGTCATCGAAGGGGGAACCCCCCTCAGTCCTGCCCCCGTTGTGGCAACAGACCTTCGCGGCGGCATTGCGGTGATCATTGCAGCCCTCACCTGCCCCGGTAAAACGGAGATTTCCGACATAAAACTGGTGGAAAGAGGGTACGATAATATCTGTGAAAAGCTGCGGGCATTGGGCGCGGATATCAAGAAAATTACCGTTCCCGATACCGTGGAAGCACAACAAGTGAACTAAATACAGGAGAATCAAAATGGAAGTTACAAAAGATACCATCATTGGCGATATCGTCGATTTTGATGAAGATACGGCGGAGATTTTTCTCGCCTGCGGAATGCACTGCATTGACTGCCCTGTGTCCCGCATGGAAACCGTCGAAGAGGCTTGCGATGTTCACGGCGTGGACGCGGATGAACTGATCGAAAAGCTGAATGCGTATTTCAACGCAAAAAAATAATGGGAAGCAAAAGGCGGAGTTTCATTCCGTCTTTTTCCTTGACTGCTTATTTTTAGACACAGGAGGACAAAGCGTATGACGGAATCCAACCAGAACGGTGCCATTCGGCTGGACGGGCGTCTTGCCTGCGCGGCTTCCATGGTTCGTCCCGGTGCGGTAGTGGCGGACGTGGGAACGGATCACGCGTACATCCCCATTTATTTGCTCAGAGAGGGGATTTGTCCCTTTGCGGTGGCGTCGGACATCAACGAAGGTCCCCTGATGCGGGCGCGGATGAACGCAGAAAAATACGGCGTGTTGGATCGGATGCGGTTTGTGCTCACCGACGGGCTGACGGGACTGGAGCCGGAGCGGGACGGGGTCAGCGATATTGTGATCTGCGGCATGGGGGGAGAGTTGATCGCGAAAATCCTCGATGCCTCCCCGTACGTAAAGCGGGAAGAGGTACGGCTGATTCTCCAGCCCATGACCTGCGGGGACGAGCTGCGGCGATATTTGTGGGATCATGGCTTTTCCATCACGGATGAACGCCTCTGCACCGCGGTGGGAAAGACGTACACCTGCCTGTGTGTGCACTATACGGGGAAGACGGAATCTTACACCGATGGGGAACTGCTCCTCGGGAAAATCAACATCGAACGGGGCGGGGAACTGTTTCAGACGTATGCGGAAGAACACGCCCGAAGACTTCGTACCCGGATTGTGGGGCTGAAAAAAGGCGGGCTGGATCCGAGCAAGGAGGAAGCCTGTCTCCGGGAAATGGAAACGATATTGGGAGGAATGACAACATGACGGTAGCGGAACTTTATGAAAAGCTCTCGGAACTTTACCCGAAGACCCTGTCCTGTTCCTGGGACAACGACGGAATCATGGTGTCCCCCGATACGGGACGCGAAGTGACAAAAATCCTGATCGCGCTGGACGCATCGGAGGCGGTTCTGAATCATGCGGCGGCGGAGGGATATGATACGGTGATCACCCACCATCCCATGATCTTCCGGGGCGTGAAATCCGTGACGGAAGATATGCTGAACGGGCGGAAGATTCTTCGTGCCATTGGAAACGGGATCTCCGTGCTGTCCTTCCATACCCGGCTGGATGCGGCAGAGGGTGGCGTGAACGATGCACTGGCTCTGGCGCTGGGATTTTCCCCGGACGGCGTGTTCGGCGAGGAAGACTGCCCTACGTTGGGTCGGGTGGCGCATATCGAACCCATGACGGCGCGGGAAGTGGCGGGACGGCTCCGAGAACGTCTCGGATGTACGGTGCGTCTCAACGGCTCTCCCGATGCGGTAATTCACGTGCTGGGATTTTGCGGCGGCGACGGCAAGGATCTGGTGATGCCCGCCCTGCGAATGGGATGCGACGGATTTATCACCGGGGACGGCGGGTACAACATGACCCAGGAAGCGGCGGAAGAGGGAATGGTCACCTTCGAAATCGGCCATTATCACTCGGAATTCCCCGTGTGTCGAGCCCTTGCCGATGTGGTAAAATCCATCACGGGAATATCGCCGTGGGTGATGAACTCCTGCACCTATACGGTTTGGTAACCGAATTTTGGCAAAAAACAGAGAAAAGCCTCCGAAAATGTGAAGAATGTACACATGGCATTTTTGCATTTTCGGATTTTTTCCATTTTCTCAAGAATATTCAAAGAAGGGCGTTGACCTTTTGTCCGTTTTGGAGTATAATATAAAAGATTACAATGGGCGTTGTATTGCCCGACAGGAAAAGAGACTATGGTTGAAATTACGGGTGTTCTGCCCCACTCAAGGGCGGAGCGTGCCGGGGTTCGGACGGGGGATATTCTCCTCGCCATCAACGGACACGCCATCAACGACGTGCTGGACTATCGGTTCCGGCTGGCAGAGAGATCCGTGGTCCTGCAGCTTCACCGGGGGCCGGAGCTCCTCGAGGTGAAAATCCGCAAGGACGAATACCACGACATCGGGCTGGAATTTGGCACCCCGCTGATGGACAAGAAGCACCGATGCGAAAACGGATGCATTTTCTGCTTTATCGATCAGAATCCGGGGGGAATGCGGGAGACCATCTATTTCAAGGATGACGACAGCCGCCTGGCATTCCTCCACGGGAACTATATTACCCTCACCAATCTCCACGACGAGGACATCGATCGGATCATCGAGATGCATATCTCCCCGGTGAACGTGTCCGTTCATACCACCAATCCGGAACTCCGGGTGACCATGATGAAGAACAAACGGGCGGGAGATGTGCTTCGGTATCTGCGGCGGCTGGCGGACAGCGGTATTACCCTGAGAGGACAGATTGTCCTGTGCCGCGGCATCAACGACGGGGCAGAGCTCACTCGCACCATGACGGATCTGGCGGCGTACTATCCTGCGATGGACAGCGTGTCCGTGGTGCCTGCCGGACTGACGGGACACCGGGACGGGCTCACTCCTCTCACTCCCTTCAC
>JAZSQX010000273.1:0-3638 GCA_045538235.1 Eubacteriales bacterium | reverse complement strand
TCACGGCGGAAATGAAAAAAGCGGCATCCGAACTCCGTTTCGAGGAAGCCGCGTATTTGAGAGATAAGATCCGGGAGATTGGCGCGGTGAAATGACGCATGATGTTTGATTCGCGAAGGATGCGTGCCTGCGGCACATTGGGAAAACGTTCCCTCATTGTGAGCGAAGCGAGCAACATCATTGCGGAACGAAGTGAAGCAGCATTATTACGACCATCGTAACATCATAAAAAATCCCCTACCTCACGACGGAGTGGCACGAGCCAACCGGATGGGGCAGGGGATTTTTGTCCTCATTCAATATACTCCCGGCAGGCGGCGATGAGGGCGCGCCCCACTTCGGGATCGATGGTGTACATGGCGGGGTAAGAGAATTTACCAAAGATCTCGTAGACGGTAGAATCCAAAACGACGCTGGAATCCTCTATGATCCACAGCTCCAGCATCGGGGTGTCCGTTTTTTGAGGAATGCCCTCATACCCTTCGTAGTCCCCGTAAAACGATAGAACGTATGCTCCTCCGTAATATTCGCGGGAAGAGGTGGGATTTTCTCCCTTGAGGGGTTGCACGGCTTTCAAAATGGCCTCTTTCCCGTAGTGACCTCGGAGAAACAGGGTGTCCCATGTGGTGCAGCTTGTGATGCCAATACACCGGACGTCATCCAGATCATAGTCGGACACAGCGAAGGATTCGGGATAGTGGATTTCCAAGGCTTTTGGGGCGGTCTCGGCTTCCGTTTCCGGTTCGGTTTCCTCCGGCGTCTCCATGGGGGATTCGGAAGCGTTCGTCCCGGCGTTGGGCGTATCCGGGATTTCTGCGGGCACCGGCTCGGGGGTACGGCAACCTGCCAGAAGCAAGAGGCAGACGGCGAGGATGATGGAGAATGGAGATTTTTTCATAGGTTTCCTCCTGTTTTCTCGGTTGACTTTGGGATCGGGCTCCTTCTATGATATAGAATACCAGAATTCCAGCCGTTTTGCAACCCTGTTTCTTCCTTTTCTGTGATTTTGCCGTCCGAAATTTCTCATTTTTCCACCAGCGTGTGCGTCATGGCTTCGTCCGCCTGTCCGTGTTCTGCTGAACGAACGAAAACGCGCCCGCCCCGCCCGTTCCTCCGGTTGACAACCCCGGTGGAATGTGATATAATAATGTGATATCATATACTCTGTATTCTATCATATCCTGTGATCGGAACGAATCCATCCGAAAGTGAGGGCAATCACGATGAAATGCAACGGAATCCGGGTCTTTCTGCCCCTTTTGGCGGCGCTTCTCCTGACATCCTGTCTCCGCGAGAGCGCACAGGTGGGGAAGGATGCCGGCGTAGGACGGGAAACTCCCGCTGAAACTCCTGCGGCAAGCGGAAACGGCGAGATTTCCACGGAAGATATTTTCGGGGAAGAGAACGAAACCGGGGAGAGCGAAACGCCTCCCGCAACGGGAACGGAGACGGAAAATCGCCCCGTAGACCCGTCAACCGAGTCCGATTCCTACACGCCTCCGCCCTTTGAAACCGGGGAAAGCACCGAGCCCCCCACCGTCACCGCCGCAAGCTGGGAAATCGTGGACGGCGTGTATCAGTACACCATCCCGGCGCGTGACACCAGCGGTCTCGCCGACACCTCCGACATGGCGACCATGGAGAGAACGCCCCTCCCCGACCAGCCCGACGACTGGTACCCGGGAAAGGTCTCCTACAACGAAGCGACGGGAGAAGTGACCTACGTGTGGGATCGCTCCCGGGAAACGCTGAACATCCTCGCAAAATACAACGGCATCTACCGGGGCGATACCACGCGAAAGGTGTGCTATCTCACCTTCGACTGCGGCTATGAATACGGCCATACCACCACAATCCTCGACGCCTTGAAGGAAAAGCAGGTGCCGGGACTCTTCTTCCTCACGGGGCATTATGTGGAATCTGCCCCGGACATCGTGAAGCGTATGGTGGCGGAGGGACATCTCATTGGCAACCACACGGTGAACCACGCCGATATGACAAAGGCGAGCGTGGAAACCTTCATCGAAGAGATGAACGGGCTGGAAAAGCTGTATCAGGATACCGTTCCGAACGGTCCCGCCATGACCTATTTCCGTCCTCCCAAGGGCTCCCTCAACGAGTGGTGCCTCAAGATGACGGACAAAATGGGCTATCAGACCGTCATGTGGTCCTTCGCCTACTACGACTACGACGTGAACAACCAGCCCACCTATGAGGAAGCCCTCGCCAAGGTGAAGGCGGGACTCCACCCCGGCTGTGTGTTCCTCTTCCATACCGAATCCGAAGCCAATGCCTCCATTATGGGGGATCTCATCGACTGGATCCGCGGGCAGGGGTATGAAATTCTTCCCCTCTGCGACTACCAGCCCTGACGAAAGGAGCGCGCATATGCGGTGGATCGCCATGAGCGGTGGGGTGGACTCTGCTGTTGCCCTGCATCTCACAAGGCAGGCATTCCCCGGGGAAGAGGTGCTGGGGGTGACCCTCGCCCTCGGTCAGCCCGGAACGGCGGGGGAAGAGGCGGATCGGCAGAACGGTCGTGACGCGGCGGCGGTGGCGGCTCTCTGTGGGGTTGCGCATCGGGTGATTCCCGCCCATTGGGAATTCCGGCGGTGCGTCATGGATGCCTTTGCCCGGGAATACTTGGCGGGGCGGACGCCGAACCCCTGCGTGGTGTGCAACCGCACCATCAAATTCGGACTGCTGGCAGAGCTGGCGGCATCCGAGGGGGCACAGACCATCGTCACGGGACATTACGCACGGCTTGAAAAGAGGGGGGACACTGTTTTCCTCCGCCGTGCGAAAGACGAAAAGAAAGATCAGACCTATATGCTCGCCATGCTCCGGCAGGATCAACTGCGGCGGGCGGTCTTTCCTCTGGGGGATTACACGAAGGAGGAAGTCCGGGAAATCGCCGCATCGCTGGGATTTGTGAGCGCACACCGGCGGGACAGCCAGGACATCTGCTTCATTCCCGACGGGGATTACGTGAAATTTTTAAGCGAATACACGGGAATGCGCCCGGAGCCCGGGGATTACGTGGACGAGAGCGGCGCGGTGCTGGGTCAACATAAGGGGCACTGGTGCTACACCATCGGTCAACGGAAAGGGCTGGGGATTTCCATGGGACGGCACGTGTTCGTTCTGTCGAAGGATGGCGGCACGAACCGGGTGACCCTGGGAGACGAAGACGGCTTGTTCCGGCGGCGGGTGCCCGTCAGCGGACTGAATCTGCCCTCGGATCCCGCAGTGCTGGACGGCGACGTGCGGTGCGAATGCAAACTGCGGTACGCCCATCGTGCGGCGGCGGGAATTTTCCACCGAACGGGCGCGGACACGGGGATTTTGGAATTCGACGAACCTCAGCGGGCACCGGCACCGGGACAGTACGCCGTACTGTACGACGGCGACGTGGTGCTGGGCGCGGGGGTAATCGAGTGGGGATGAACTTCAGCCAAAACTGCAAGCGAACCGCCCCACTCTCCGAAAAAGTCTTTCGAAATGGAACCAACCATTTTGAATCGGCTGCGCCGAACGACTTTTTCCAAGGATTGGACGGATTTTGCGAGAGGGGATGAGCTTCAGCAAAATCGCAAGCGAACCGCCCCACATGGAATCGCCGCATAATGTATGGAGGA
>JAZSQX010000208.1:0-6305 GCA_045538235.1 Eubacteriales bacterium | reverse complement strand
GCCTGGTTGTGGCAAGCCACGAAGTCAGCCTTGTTGATGTAGTAAGGAGACTTGATGGGCTTATCACCGAAGCGCAGGTGAGAGATGGTGATACCGTTGGTCTTCTTGGAGTCATACTGGAAGTAAGCCTGAATGTACTTGTCAGTATGGTCACCGATGATCTTGATGGAGTTCTTGTTGGCGCCCACGGTACCGTCGCCGCCCAGACCCCAGAACTTGCAGGCGATGGTGCCCTTAGCAGCGGTGTCGGGAGCGGGCTTTTCTTCGAGAGAAAGACCGGTAACGTCGTCCACGATGCCGATGGTGAAGTTGTTCTTCGGAGCAGCGGCAGCGAGGTTTTCATAAACCGCGAAGATGGACTGGGGAGGAGTATCCTTGGAGCCCAGACCGTAACGACCGCCGACAACCTTGATATCGGTGCGTCCGGTGAGGGACAGAGCGGTCACAACGTCGATATAGAGAGGTTCGCCGAGAGAGCCGGGTTCCTTGGTTCTGTCAAGAACTGCGAGAGTCTTACAGGTTGCGGGAATGGCTTCGGCAAGCTTAGCAGCAACGAAAGGACGGTACAGACGTACTTTTACGAGACCAACCTTTTCACCGGCTGCGAGCATATAGTCGATGACTTCTTCTGCAACGTCGCAGATGGAGCCCATAGCAACGATCACGCGTTCTGCATCGGGAGCGCCGTAGTAGTTGAAGAGCTTGTAGTTGGTACCGATCTTGGCATTAACCTTGTCCATGTATTCTTCCACGATAGCGGGGAAGGCATCATAGAACTTGTTGCAGGCTTCTCTGTGCTGGAAGAAAATGTCGCCGTTTTCAGCGGAACCGCGGAGAACAGGATGTTCGGGGTTGAGAGCGCGGGCGCGGAATGCAGCGATGGCATCCTTGTCCACCATTTCAGCCAGGTCATCGAAGTCCCAGGTTTCAATCTTCTGAATTTCGTGAGAAGTCCGGAAACCGTCGAAGAAGTTCAGTACGGGAACGCGCCCCTTAATGGTAGCGAGATGCGCAACAGCACCAAGGTCCATCACTTCCTGAGGGTTGGATTCTGCCATCATAGCGAAACCGGTCTGACGGCACGCGTACACGTCGGAGTGGTCACCGAAGATGTTCAGTGCGTGAGACGCAACGGCACGGGCAGATACATGGATAACGCAGGGAAGGAGTTCGCCCGCGATCTTGTACATGTTGGGGATCATCAGAAGAAGACCCTGGGATGCCGTGTAGGTGGTGGTGAGAGCGCCGGCTGCAAGGGAGCCGTGAACGGCACCTGCGGCACCAGCCTCAGACTGCATTTCAACGACCTTTACCGTGTCGCCCATGATGTTCTTCAGTCCGCCGGCAGACCAAGTGTCGGTCACGTCAGCCATAACAGAAGAAGGGGTGATGGGGTAGATGGCAGCCACTTCCGTAAACGCATAAGACGCGTGAGCGGCAGCGGTGTTACCATCCATGGAAACCATTTTTCTTGCCATGTTTCTATATCCTCCATAAAAATATGATAAACAAATGCATAAGAGACCGCAGAAAAACCACGATATCTCATATCCTATACATTATACAGCAAAACGATCGAAAAGTAAAGAACCTTTCGAAGAAAGTCGGTAAAATTTTTTGTTAAAACCACCGCAATTTTTATGAACAATCAGTAAAAACCAGAATGCTGCATAAATTTCCGGCGAGATCCGCTGTTTTGCGGCAACATCGGACAGATCACATCCTGAAAAAAACCAAAGCGACGGAAAGAGCTCCGCCGCTGAATGGATATTGGTTTCATGAAAGTCCGGTCCGATCAAATCAGTTGTCGTTCTGACGCGCCTGTGCCTTCAGACGGCTGGAGGTGTCGAGAATCTTCTTGCGGAGACGGATGGTCTTGGGGGTGACCTCGATCAGCTCGTCCTCGGCGATAAATTCGATCGCCTGTTCCAGAGAGAGAATCTTCGGGGTGACAAGGCGAAGGGCTTCGTCGGCACCGGCGGAACGGATGGAGGTCAGATGCTTCTTTTTGCATACGTTTACTGTGATGTCCACCTTCTTCGGACATTCACCAACCAGCATTCCCTCGTAAACGGGAGTCTGGACACCGATGAACATGGTACCTCTGTCCTGGGCGTTGAAGAGACCGTAGGACGTGGATTCGCCGGCTTCGCTGGCAACGAGAGAACCGGTGAAGCGGGTGACAACGTCTCCCTTGTAGGGCTGATAGCCGTCAAAGAGGGAGTTGATGATGCCTTCACCGCGGGTATCCGTGAGGAATTCGCTCCGATAGCCGAAGAGACAGCGGGCGGGGATGGAATATTCGATCTTCATGCGGGAACCGTGCAGATTCATTTCCAGAAGCTCGCCCTTGCGTGCACTGAGCTTTTCCACAACGGCACCAACACATTCTTCCGGCACGTCAATGCTGACCCGTTCCATGGGCTCGCAGCGAACGCCGTCGATTTCTTTATAAATTACGCGGGGCGTGGAGCAGCAGACCTCGTAGCCCTCGCGGCGCATGGTTTCGATGAGAATGGAGAGGTGCATTTCACCACGGCCGGCAACCTTGAAGCTGTCCATGGTTTCGCCGTCGGATACTCTCAGAGAAACGTCCTTGAGAGTTTCCTTGTACAGCCTTTCACGGATCTGACGGGAGGTGACAAATTTGCCTTCCCGCCCGGCGAAGGGGCTGTCGTTGACGGAGAAGGTCATTTCGAGGGTCGGCTCGCTGACTTTCACAAATTCCAGCGGATCGGGTGCCAGAGGGGACGCGATGGTATCGCCGATGGTAATGTTTTCCGCGCCGCTGAAGCAGACGATGTCGCCCATGGAAGCCTCTTCCGCAGGCTTTCTCACAAGACCGTCGATGGTGAAGAGCGCCACCACCTTGGATTTTTTCGGAGGCGCTTCCTGGTTGTGGTAGTTGACAATGACCACTTCCTCGCCCTGACGTACATGACCGCGTTCAATCCGACCGATCCCGATTCTGCCAACATATTCGTTGTAGTCGATGGAGGAAACGAGAAGCTGCAGAGGACCTTCAGGATCGCCTTCGGGAGCGGGAATGTAGTCTAAAATGGTGTCGAACAGGGGATCCAGATTGTCTGCCAGATCGTGGGGATTCAGAGAAGCCTTGCCCGTACGACCGCTGCAGAAAAGGATGGGGGAATCCAGCTGTTCGTCCGTTGCATCCAGTTCGAGAAGGAGTTCCAGAACTTCATCCGGAACCTCGTCCAGTCTGGCGTCGGGCTTGTCGATCTTGTTCACCACCACGATGATCCGGTGTCCCAGCTCCATGGCACGCTTCAGCACAAAGCGAGTCTGGGGCATGGGACCTTCCGCTGCATCTACCAGCAGAATGACACCGTTTACCATTTTCAGAATGCGTTCCACTTCGCCGCCGAAGTCTGCGTGACCGGGGGTGTCGATGATGTTGATTTTCACGCCGTTGCGTACGACGGAAGTGTTTTTTGCAAGGATGGTGATGCCGCGTTCCCGTTCCAGATCGCCGGAGACCATCACGCGCTCCCGCACTACCTGATTTTCGTGATAGGTATCGCACTGTTTCAGCATCTGATCCACGAGGGTTGTCTTGCCGTGGTCAACGTGGGCAATGATCGCCACGTTTCTGAGGTCGTTTCTGATCAAAATTCATTACCGCATTTATCCCGTGAGATAAATTTCCTTTCCACTCTTTCAATTAACTTATCAATTATAGCACAAAATCATGCTTTTGAAAAGAAAATTGACCGATTTTTTTGAATTTCGGCGATTTGCAATAAAGCCGATGCAATTTGAATCGTGTTTTTGTCACCTGTCCTCTGACTCCCAGAAATCATCCAGAATCGCACGCAGGGAGTCGAGATCTCCCGTGTACTTCATGTGCCGCCAGTGAGGAGGGAAGAGTTTCTTCATGTAAGGTTCCCCCAGACGGTCATCTACCAGCACAATGACACCGTGGTCACTCTCCGAACGAATCACACGACCCGCCGCCTGAAGCAGTTTGTTGATGCCGGGACAGAGGTACGCGAATTCCTGCCCTCTTTCCGTCTGCTCGTCATAATAAGCCGCCAGAAGATTCCGCTCCGGGGACAACTGGGGAATTCCAAGCCCCACGAGAATGGTTCCGATGAGGCTTTCCCCCCGGAGATCCATCCCCTCCGAGAACATTCCGCCGAGGACGCAGAAGCCGACGATCCGATGATGCTTTCGCTCCCGGAAGATGCGGATAAAGCGCTCCTGCTCCCGGCGCGACATCCCCTGCTTCTGCATCACCATACTGCAGTCTCCGCAGATTTGTGCAAACGCACGGCAAACCCGCTTCATATAATCGTAAGAGGGGAAGTAGGCAATGTAGTTTCCCTCACGAGAGGAGATGGTTTCCGCGATGACCTCGGCACAGGCGGCAGCCGTATCGCGTCGATCATGGTAACGGGTGCTGATGGAGTCATAGGAGACCAGACACACGTTGTCCCGCTCATAGGGGGATTCCAACTCCAGCACTCCCGCATTCGTCAGTCCAAGCACCTCCCGATAATAGTCAATGGGCGAGAGGGTGGCGGAGAACAGTACCGTGGATTTGGCAGGCGAGAGCATCCGTTCCACTATGGAAGACGGATCGAGACACAGAAGCTCCGCCGTGATGCGCTCGTTTTCGCGATGGGCGAAGAAGCGGAATTTGGTATCAAAAAATGCGGCGGCGAGGGACGCTTTCATCAAATCCTGCCGGAGCGGCTGCAGAATCTCCGCCAGATGGCTGTTTTCGAGCATCACGCGTTTCGTGATCCGCAGAAGATTCCCCACCGATACCGCCAGTTTGTCCGGCAAATTCGCCGATTGATAATACCCCGTGCGGATTTCCTCGCCGTTTTCTTCCCGGATATGCTCTTCTTCGCCGCAAAGCAATCTGATTTCATGCAGAGCCTCTGCGTACTCTCTCAAACAATCCAAAAATTCGCTTCCCGCATCCTCCAGCGCGTCTTCATAATCCAGCAGATGTGCCACCGTTTCACTCGTGAGAACCGCAGAGTACGTGTTCCGTGTCCGGTCTGGGAGATTGTGGGCTTCATCAAACAGGAACAAAAACCGCTCCTTGTTTTCGGCATTCTTAAAATACCGTTTGAATCGGATGTTGTCGTCCAATACGTAGTTGTAATCACAGATCACCAGTTGGCAGTATTCCGACAAATCCAGGGCGAGTTCCGTGGGGCAAACGGAATACCGCCGTGCCGTTTCGCGAACCCGTTCCGACGTGTAAAGGGAATCGTCGCTGGCGAGAAGGGCCATCATTGCACTGAGATGCCGTTCTCTGTAGGAGAGGATCGCTTCTTCCTCCGTTCTGACGCTGTCACGGTACGTACAGCAGCGGCAGGGGGAGAAAATCGTATTTCCACGGGAATCTTCTCTGGTAAGGCAGATGGATTCCTTGGAAACGATGACGATCGTGCGCAGAGAGGGGGCGTGACGCATCAGCCGTTGTGCCGCTTCCGCCGCCATTTTGCTGGTAACGGATTTCGCGGTAAAATAAAAGGTCTTGTCTGCTGTCCCGTCTCCCATGGCTTTTACAGCTGGAAACAGCGTGGCGATGGTCTTGCCGATTCCGGTGGGAGCGGATACCAGCAGGGAGTCCCCTCGCCGGAAGGTACGGTACGCCGTTTGGATGAGTTCCGACTGTCCCCGACGGATGGCACCGTACGGAAACGGCATGGAAGTCGCCTCGGCGGGGAATTTCGTGTATCGTCCTGCAAATACTCTGAGGAGAGGATACGCACGTTCCAAGAGCCCCTCGAACATTCTGGAAAGGGCGACACAGGTGAATTTGGCAAGAAATGAGATCTTGGCGCCGTCCGATCTCCGCAGATAGGTGAGACGTAATTTGACGTCCGGCAGGTGGTTCTGTTCCGCGAAGAAGCAAGCGTAAAGAGCCGTCTGGGCAAAATGTGCCGGATCGCGGAAGGGAGTGAGATTTTGCGGGAAGGAAGAAACCGTTTTGATTTCCTCCACGGTATGAAGAATGCCATCGTAGGAGATAATATCCGCATACCCCTGTATGGTGACGGAGAGCGTTCCCATTATGACGGATTTTTCAAGGGGAACCTCCGTTTGAGCCGTCCCCAGCAGAATCGCATCCACTTGTGCGACGTGATGCTGAGCGGCACCTGCCCCTTGGGGAGAAAGCGTGGTTTCAGCAGGCATAGGTGGTGCGGCAGAATCCTCGCGGAAGGTGAGGAAACCGTACTTCTTCATTAAGACCTCGGGATTTTCCCGCGGAAACGCATAGGAAGAAAGCTCCGTTACGGAAAGATAGAGAATCTTTTCATCCG
>JAZSQX010000201.1:0-7349 GCA_045538235.1 Eubacteriales bacterium | reverse complement strand
GGATGAACTGACCGCCATTCTGGATGCGCTGGAAACGGACAGTCACTACGACCCCATGGAAAAGACTCAGCTCAAGTTGGGCGTGGACGTTCTCCCGAAGGTACCGAAGGACACCACCGACCGGAACCGCACCTCCCCCTTCGCCTTCACGGGCAACAAGTTCGAATTCCGTATGGTGGGTGCTGCGAACTCCGTGGCAGACTGCAATACGGTGCTGAATACCGCGGTAGCAGAAGCCCTTCGCCAGTTCGCTGACATTCTGGAAGGGGCGGACGACTTCAAGACTGCCCTCAACAATCTGATCCGTCTTACCATTCAGAAGCACAAGCGGATCATCTTCAACGGAAACGGCTACGACTCCGCCTGGATCCGGGAAGCCACCGAAGAGCGAGGACTGCTCAATCTCCCCACCACCCCCGATGCTCTGACCCGATTCCTGGATGAGAAGAACATCCGTCTCTTCTCCGAACATCACGTATACACGGAAACAGAAATGCACTCCCGTCACGAAATCGTGCTGGAAAACTACTGCAAGACCGTGATTATCGAAGCCAACACCATGACGGATATGGTACATAAGGAGATTCTCCCCGCTGTGACCACCTACATGAAGGAGGTTGCCGAAACCGCCAGTGCGAAAAAATCCCTCTCCGCCGTCCTTTCCGTACGCTACGAGACTTCCCTTCTGGAAACTCTGTCCCGTGTATCCGATGGCATTTACGACCGCGTGAGCGAACTGGAAGCGGAGATTGCCAAAATCCACTCCATTCCCGATGTGACTGCCCTCTCCTTCCACGTACGCGACAACATCATCACCAAGATGGAACAGCTCCGTGCCGTCTGCGATGAAGCGGAAGCCGTCACCGCGGAAAAATACTGGCCTTATCCCACCTACGCCGCTCTCCTCTTTGGCGTACAGTAATAGGTTGGATCCTTCCCCTCCTCTGCGAAAGTTGCAAAAAACCTTTAGCCACCCTGTATAAAAACGCACAGCGTGGCAAAAATAAGGACGTAGCAATCACGCAGAATAAAGGAAGGATCTTTTTATGTTTAACTCCACTACAAAAAAACAAAACCGTCTCATTCTCTCCGCCCTGGTCGTTCTTCTGGCAGCAGCAGCCGTCCTGATCGCAGTAACGGGAAGCGCCAATAAGAAGAACGCCGAAACCAATCCTCCTCTGGATGACAGCGCAGCGGAAACGCCTGCTGTGGAAACCGGCAACCCTTCCAGAGAAACCAAGACACCCGAAGAAACAGAGGCCGCCAAGATGATTCCCGAAACGGGCTCCGAGCAGGAAAGCAAAGCCCCCGTGGACAGCGAACCGAAGGATGCCGCTGAAACCAACACCAAGGATGCACAGGTCTCTGCCATCCAGTCCCCCGCAGATGCACTTCCCACCTTCTCCGCTCCCCTGGATGGCGTTGTTCTGAAGAAGCACAGCCTGGATGTCCCCGTCTTCTCCATGACCATGAACGATTACCGCACCCACACGGGGCTGGATTTTGCCGCTTCCCCGGGCACTGCCGTCTGTTCCGCCGCGGACGGTGTGATTTGTGAAATTACAAATGATCCCATGATGGGTGTCACAGTAGGCGTTCAGCACAGCGGTGGTGCCGTCACGAAGTATAAGGGTCTCTCCGAGGATTCCCTCTCCATGAACGAGGTGGGAAAAGCCGTGAAGCGCGGTCAGGTCATCGGCTCTGCCGGCGAGACTGCTCTCATTGAAAGCGCGGAGGAAGCCCACGTTCACTTTGAACTTCTCGTCAATGGGGAAGCGAAAAATCCTGCGGACTATATGAAGGTCACCTATCTCTCCGATCTCACGGAGGACTGAAAACCTACGGGAACTGCCCATTTCCACCCCGGAGATGGCGCAGTTCTTTTTTCTCCCGCATAAATCCCGCCGCCCATACATAGGCTTCCCCAGATCCCCGTGGAATTTGCCATCTCCCCTTGATTTCAGATGGGATCTATGATACAATAAAAACGATGAAACTGCCCGAACCCTGTCGGCAATGCTCGAAAGGATCCGTACATGATCAAACACAAATGCTCCCCCCTCCTTCTTCTCTTGGGGCTCCTTCTTCTGACCCTCACCTCCTGTTTCGATTACCAATTCGACGTCACGGTATTGCCGGACGAAGAACCGATCGAAGCCCCTCTTCTGACCCATATTCTCCACCCGGACGCAGAGGTACGCGGGGTGTGGATTGCCTCCGTTTATAACATCGACTATCCCTCCGCCCCGGGTCTTTCGGCGGATCAACTGAAGGCGGAGATCGATTCCATTCTGGACACCTGCGAGAAAAACGGACTGAACACCGTGTTTTTCCAGGTGCGACCCTCCTGCGACGCTTTGTATAAGAGCCAGTTGTTCCCCGTTTCCTCCTATCTGTCACGGAGCGGAACGCTGGTCTTCGATCCCTTAGACTACATCGTGGAAGCGGGACATCAACGAAACATCCGGATTCACGCCTGGATCAACCCCCTCCGGGTGACGATGAACACCCAGAATCTGGACGATCTTCCCGAAAACAGCCCCGCCCGGCAGAATCCCGATTGGGTGATTCCCTACGCGGACGGCAAGCTGTACTTTGACGCGGGAATTCCCGAGGTGCGGCAGTATATCGCCGATGGAGTGCGGGAAATTGTCCAAAACTACGACGTGGACGGTGTGGTCTTCGACGACTACTTCTACCCCTATCCCACGTATGATGAAACCGGCGCACTGGGAGTCTTCGATGACGCGGACACTTTTGCGGCATATGGCAAGGATTTCGACAATCTGGCGGACTGGCGCCGGAACAACGTGAACGAGATGGTGCGCCTTTGCTACGAAACCGTTCATGCAGTCGACCAAGAATGCGTCTTCGGCATCTCTCCCTTTGCCATATGGCAGAACAACAACGGCAAAAACGGGGGAAGCGACACCAAAAATCTGGAAGCCTATCACTCCCTCTACTGCGACGCTCTCGCCTGGATTCAGGGGGGCTACATCGACTACATCTCCCCTCAGATCTACTGGGCATTTGACACCGCCTCCTCCCCCTTTGACGTGGTGCTCCGCTGGTGGAACCGTAATCTGGACGGAACCGGCGTGAAACTCTACGTCTCCCACGCCTCCTACCGCTATGAGGAGGGAGAATGGGAAGATCCCACCGGGGAACTGGGGGAACAGATCCAGTACGCCCGAAGCGAAAAATCCTATTACGGCAGCATTTTCTACGGCTACGACGAAATCAAGCGGAACATCCGCGGGGCATCGGACGAACTGATCCTTGCCTATGACTCGGAAATCATCTACACCGACATCCACCCGACGGGACTGCCCGTGACCGTCTCCTCTCCCAGAGACGGCACTGTGATGACCGCTCCGAACACGTATATTCTTGGGATGGCGGATCCCTATTATCCCCTTACCTTCAACGGAGAACGGGTGAGCTGCACCAAAAGTGGCTACTTCAACCTTTACGTGGAGTTAAAAGAAGGGGTCAACACCTTCGTCTTTGAGCAAAACGGACAGAAATTCCCCTACACCCTCACGTATCGCCCTTCTTCCGGCGGACAAACCGCAGAAGCAAGTCCCCCCACCATTCTGGACAGTCTGACCATCACCGGCACCTACCCCTCCCATGAGACGGCGATTCCCGAAGAGGAGCTGTGGGTCTCCTGTGTGGCACCCTACGGCAGCCGGGTTTCCGTGGACATCGGCGGCGTGGTAACGGAACTGCCGCCCCTGGAATCCCCCGCTCAGCCCTACTCCCCGTACGGCTACGTGGGTGTGATTTATGGGGGATATGCGGCACTCCCCGAAGCCGGGGCCGGAAACATCCTCGACTGCGGAACCATCCGCTACACCGCTCAGCACCAAAACGGCACCGTTACCGCAGATTCCATCCCCGTCCGTCGTCTCGGGGAGGGCGCCATGCTCTGTGTCCGTGTGACGGAGGATTATGCCGAACTGAAAATCACCGAAAACAGCTCCTACTACAACGACTACACCGTCCAGTCCGTTGGGATGACCGACTACGCCACCCACCTGCGGAACGGATTTTATAAACTGCGGATGGGCGGATTTATTGCCGCTTCGGTGGTGGAAGAAACCGCCGATACTCCCGCCGACCTCTCTACGATCCTCGCCGCTCACGTCATCCAAATGGGCAACACCACGGATATTCTACTGACCTGCGAGGATCGTCCTGCTTATAACGGAACCGTGGAGGACGGTCGATTTGAACTGACCCTCTATCACGTGGATTCCGCCACCGCCCCCGTTCCCGTGATCCGGGACAATCCCCTTCTCCGCTCCTGTGACGTGATTCGCTCCGAGGGTAAGGTGTGCTATGCCTTTGAACTCGTGTCGGTCGAAAACTTCTACGGCTTTGATCTCGCATACGAGGAAGGTGCCATCGTGGTGTCCCTGCGCAACCCCACCCCTGTGGATTTTGATTCCGCCACGCCCCTCTCCGGCATCCGCATCGTTCTGGACGCGGGTCACGGCGGATGGGACAACGGCGCGGCGGGAGCCTTCTTCACCGACACCGTCACCGCCCATGAAAAGGATCTGAATCTTGCCGTCACCCTCCGGGCTACCGAAAAGCTGGGGGCACTGGGAGCGAACGTGATCCTCACCCGCCCGGACGACACCGCCATGGATCTCTATGAGCGCATGGACTTTCTTGAAAAGACGGAGCCGGATCTGTGTCTCTCCATTCACCAGAATTCCATGGATTATATCACCGACGTGACGCGAATCCGGGGGACTTTGGGACTCTACTGCATGGACGGGGGGTATTTGCTGGCGGATTCCGTGGGGCGCGCCGTATCCACCATCCTGGGACGACGGTATATCGGCACCCAGTATCAGATGCTCGCCATGTGCCGCAATCCGAAATTCCCCGCAGCACTGGTGGAGGTGGGATTTATGACATCCGTTGAAGAATACGAGCAAACCTATTCCCAGAGCGGGATCGACCGTGCCGCCGATGCCATCGTGGAAGGAATTCTCACCTACTTCCGCAGACAGGCAAAGTATCTCTGACAAACAAAAAACCGGGACGGACTCACGGTATATTCGCCGATGAGTCAGCCCCGGATTTTTAATTTTCGTTGTTCCGTCATTGATTGAGCAGATCCTCCCACTGGAGAAGTTTCTCCCTCCGTTGCCCCTCTGCCATTCCATAGGCTGTTCATAGGGGAGCAGGTGCCGCATCTGCCGGATGATGGTGATACCGCCCCGTTTCAAGCAGAGATCCCCCGGATCGGAAAGCGTCAGCCCCATCTCCGCCGCCCGAAACAGGAATGCCGGATGGCGGGTGGGAAAGTGTGGTGCCGGAATAGCGGGCTTCCCCACTTACGGCAATTCCATTTTTTAGAAATCACTTATTTGTACATTTCCTTCACAGCCGGAACCGTCCCGTCGTCGTTGTACACTTCGATTTCCGCGATCTCGAATGCATTGTCTACGCCCTTCGTCACGTTGATCCGAACGTAGCGGGCTTCTACTGCTTCAAACTTCAGCGAAGGAATGCCATCCTTGGTTTCGTCAAAACCTGCAACAGAGGCAACCGTCGTCCAGGTTTCGCCGTCCACAGACACCTGCACGTCGAAATCTCTGGGGAAGAGAGTTCCATAGGTCTTGGTGCTGTGAATATCGTAGGGATACACGTCCACCCGGTTGAATTCCACCACGCGCTTCAGGTCAATATCCATCGTGGCGGCACCGGTCTGACAATGCCAGCCCTTGGCAGAAGGAGCCAGAGTTCTCCGGTTGCCGTCGGTGAGGCAGTACACGAAGGATCCGCCCGTGGAAACGAACGCCACAGAATAGGTTTTCTCCACGGAGACGGGCTTGTTTTCCGCCAGATTCTTTTCATCGGCATCCAGTTCCACCCGCACGAAGTCGTCCCCGGCACCCAGCTTGAACAGCATGAAATCCCCGGCAGCGAGGGTCAGCGTAATTTCCCCCGAGGAGATGTCCACGGGAGTTTCTTTTCCATCGGTACAGTCGATGAGGGCAGATACATTCTTCGAGATGGTGAAGGTTTCGGTGACCTCTGCGTCGTAATTGTTGTTCACCAGCATGATATATTCCTGGCTGCCTCCGCGTTCTTCCATGTAGGAAACAACAAAGGAATTCTTCCCCTTCGGATGGAGGGCGGCGGTGTCAGCGTCGGCTTTCACAATGCCTTTTTCCGCACGGGAGGTCAGCGTCACCTTCAGCGCATCCAGCTTACCGAGAATATCCGCCACACCGTGGATTTTCGCGTTGATTTTCACTACAGGCTCATACATGGACGTGGTCTTTCCCTCCGCATCCAGAATCGCGTAGGTATAGTCGAGTCCGGTGGGAACCTGCCAGGTGAAGTAGGTCAAATATTTGAAACCATATGCCAGCCCCACGGAGGTATGGTAACTCAATTCTCCTTCATCCGGTTCCCGCATGGAATTCTGCTGTCCCATGGACTGGACGAAGAATGCCGTGTCCACCTCGTATTTCAGACCCGCCTCGCGGATGACATTCAAATTGTGGAAGGGGCTGGTATCGTTTTTGACACCGAAAATATACTCGTCAAATTGAACGTATTCCATATTCTCAGGACCGAGGGAAATGATGGAGTCCTCCACGTAGCCGCTGTAATTGGGGCAGTCCTTGATGTAATGGGGCAGGAGGTTGATGTGAGCAAGATGCCCGTCTTCCACCACCATCTTGTACAGCGGAGCATAATCTTCTGTAATCCGGGGCTCGTCCATGATATTGACGCCGCCGAATGCAGGGTATTTGCTGTACTTGCTGATCAGCCGCTGAATCGATTTTACAGCGGTTCGTTCCGGCGTGGGACTGATGTCGTTGGCATTGGCAAGAACCGCAATGCCCCGCTCATCGCACAGGGTCATCATCTTATCCAGCAACGTGGAATCGTTGGCGATAGTGGAAATAATCGGAACGATGTAGGTAATCCCCGCTTCTGCCAACTGATCGTAATGCTCCGCATCGGTGAATCGGGTACCGGGCTCCACGTAAATGCCGATCTGAATCCGCTCGCCGCGCTGATCGAACAGGTAACGGCTTGCGGTTTCCACTTCGGGGGCGGGTTCCGTCTCGGTTGCCGCTTCCGTTGCAGGTTCGGTTTCGGTAGCCGACTCCGTTGCAGATTCCGACTCCGTTGCAAGCTCGGTTTCGGTAGCCGCTTCCGTTGCAGGTTCCGTTTCGATCATGCTCTCGCTCTGGTTATCCGGCGGGAGGGTTTCATCTGGCGAATCCTTGCCGCAGGATGCTGTCAGAAGCATCGCAAGCACGATAAACACGCTGAGTTTTTTCATGATTTCGAGATTTCCTTTCTCAAAT